>CAMGGT010000171.1 GCA_946055715.1 uncultured Clostridia bacterium
GTCGGGGTAAGCCGACATGTTCAGATGACGGTAGGGGAGGATATCATCCTCCCGCCGGACGGCGGCGTTCTTTTGCTTTTTGCCATGCCGAAGGACTTTGTTGGGATATCTTTTCAACACTTCTCATCAGAAGTTTTTGAGAGGGGGTGTGGGGGAGGGCCTTTTTTCAAAAAGGTCTCACCCACATTCGCGCTCCCACATTCGCGTCTCCCCGCATCGTCCTCTTCGGCCGTGCGTCAGCGGGTAAAGGAATAGACGGCGGTGGTTTGCGCGCCATTGCCGGTCGTGCCGGAAAGCGTCAGTTGCACGAGGGCCGTTTCGCTAAAGGTCACCGACAGGCGGGCATCAGCAAGGTCGGTTTCGGCGCCGAGGAAGGCGGAGGGATCGATGACGGTGGCGATGAGGGCACCGTCTGAGATGACGGGGGAAGCGAGCGTTTCTTCCGAGAAGCAGAAGGTGGCGTTGGCGGTTTGTTCCAGAGACACGAAGCAGTCGTCTCCGTCCATCTGCACGATGTTGCCGTCCCGCAGGACCATGCTGCCGGAACAGACGGTCTTATAGGGTGCGTCGGGGTCGGCGGAGATGGGGTTGAGTTGCTCATAGGTGTAGGTGATCTCCACCGCGCCGTCCTTCTGCTCGGCACGGTAGGTGCCGGTGAGGGTAGCACCGTTTGTTGCGGTCGTTACGGTGACCTCAAGCACACGGTAAGAGAGGGCGGCCATGTCGCTCAGCCGCCGGTAGAGTTGCGCCGGTGTCCCGGGCGGCGTGGTGGCCTCGGTGGTGACTTCGGTGGTGGGGGTGTATTGCCCGGTGGTGCAGGCCGAAAGCGAAACCAGCACAAGGGCAGCCAAAAGACAGGCAATGAGTTTTTTCGATCGGGTGAATTTCATGGTGGCCTCCTTTTCTGTCCCTTGTCCTTATTTCAGGCAGAGGACGCGCCGGATGAGGTAATGCAGGGCGGCACCGATGCCGGGAAAACTGCCGGACGCAGGGGAAAGCGCCGCCTCGGTAAACGAGGTGTGGCTTTGGTTGGCGGCATCGATGGCCGCGTTGTAGGCATCGATTTCGCGCGTAAGCGTATCCATTTCTTCTGCCACCTCTGCCTTTTCGCTGTCGGTCAGGGTGTGATAGGTGGCCAGCGCGCGGCACAGCGCCGCATGCCGCTCTTCTGTATACGGGATGGCGCTGACGGATGCGATGGCCTCCACCTGCCGGCGGAAGGATTCTTTAGCGGTCAGCACGGGCAACACTTTGGACTCGGTCGCGCCGCAGGCATCGCAGACCCGCACGGCCAGCCCTTCTTCGGTTTCGGTGGGTTCCAGCACCGTTTGCCACTCGCCGAAGCTGTGGCCGCCCTCACAGCCCTCGGTCACACCGTAGGTGATGGTGATGCTCTTGACATAGGCCACGCCGGTGGACTTGTAGTTGAGGGTAAAGTATTTGGCGGTGCCGTCCAGCGTCCAGGTCACGCCCGCTTCGGTGGCGGTTTTGGTGCCCATGCCCGTGCCCGTCTGAGGCGCGCCGGACACCTCGCCGAAGGGCGTGTCGGAGACGCGAAGCTCCCAGTCCTTTTCGCCGCTGTTCATCTGCAGCGTCACCGACAGGATGCCGGAGGGCAGGGGCGCGGTGTTGAAAAGATATTGGCTGGGTTTGCTGCTGTTGAATTGGAGCGCCTCTTTGTTGCCGCAGTAAACATAGGCCTTGCCGGCGATGTCGCCGCAGGTCCATTCGCGGAACCCGTAGGCGGCAGAATCGTTGGGAAAGTTCTCTCGCGAGATGGTGATCGAGGCCGTGCCGGAGGATCTGACGGTAAGGCCGGTCAGCAGGCAGAAGACCTCGCCCACGCGGCAGACAACGGCGGTCGTTCCCGCCGAGAGCGCAGGGGTAAGCGTTGCGGCATCCAGCCACTCGCAGTCGGCGGTGGGGACGGTGTCTGATGAGCCGTCGGAGTAGGTGACGGTGACGGAGAGACCTGTGGGGTCAAAGGTCTGCCCGGCCGTGTAGGTCATGTTGGTGGCGGTGCCGCTGAGTTGCACGGCCACAGCGGCTTTGACGGAAAGCACCACAGAAGCCGCCACTCGGCTGTCGTCTGCACTGCGCACGGTGATGGTGGCGGTGCCTGCCTTGCCTGCGATGACCTTGCCGCCCGAGACGGTGGCAACGGTGGGGTCGGAGCTTTCCCACACCAGCGCTGAGGTGGCGTTGGCGGGAGTGACCTGCGGGACAAGGTAGATGGTCTGCCCGGCGGCCAGCCATTCGGGAGCGGAAAGGGCGATCTGCTCGGCTTCGACCTTCTGGGAAGTGCCGTACTGTGCCACCACTTTTTGCAGGGCGGCATTGTAGGACCGGCCGTCATAGCAGAAGATCTTTTCGGCATATTCCGGATGGTCGATGAAGGGATTGCGGTTGCCCTGCAGGGCATAGACCGCCTCGTTGCGGCGGATCTCCTCTTCGGTGACGGGCTCTTCCAGGTGCCACTTCATCAGGGTCGAGATCTTGCCGATGGTCTTGCAGTTGCCGGCGCTGTCCACAAATTTTAGGTCATACTGGTCGCCCCAGCGCACCTGCATATACATCAGGATGCGGGCAGTGGCACCGCGATAGCCCTCGCCGGGGTAGAAGAAGGTACCGTCTGTATAGCAGAGGTTCTCGTAGGAAGCAGAGCCGTTCTGCTTGACGATGTTGGCGGTGGTCTGCGGCACCTCGTCAAAGCTCTTGCTGCCGCGGGTGGAGTTCAGATTGGCCTCGGTGGGGCGCAGATGGTGCCCGTCAGAGCCGGGGCCGGTTTTTTCGGGGAAGGCATTGCCGGCGTCTTTGGGCCAGACATGCTCGCGGTTGGTGGTGCCGCCCGCACTGCCGAACCCGCTGAACGGAACGGAAGTGCCGGTATAGAACCAGATGATGTTGCCGGGCTTTTCGGGGTCGGCGTCTGCCACGCTGAAAACTTTTTTCAAGCCGTCGTATGTGGTCGTTTTTGTGTGCGTGCTGGTAATCAGGTCGGCCAGCTGCTCACGGAAGGCCAGCCCCGAAAGTGAGGTGTCCAGCCCCGCATAATAGTCTTCGACCTTGGTCGAAGCAGATTGTACGGTCGATGTGTCTGCCTGCCGGCCCGCCGCAAGTGCGGGCGTGAAGGTGGAAAGCAGGGAGGACACAAGCAACAGCAAAACGAGCAGCAGGGAAAGGCGGTTTTTGAATGTCTGTCGGAAGTGCATACCTTCGTCTCCATATCGGTTGTTTTTGTCTTTGCGGCCGCCCGCGGCAGGCACGGCCAATGTACAAATGATGCCGCTCGGGTGTATCAATGACAATGTCTACTCAAACAATAAGTTTTTTTATATATAACCACACCTATTTTACCCGCCCTAAGCAGAAAAGTCAACCGTTTCCGACAAAATGTCCGCAGGCACCGCTTGACCGAGAATCATGTGCCGCAAAGCTGCCACCCAAACAAGCCAAAACCGCCCAAGAAAACAAAAACCCCCGGAAAAATATAATGTGGGGGAGGCCTTTTTGAAAAAAGGCCTCCCCCACACCCCCTCTCAAAAACTTTTCGTGAAG
>CAMGGT010000172.1 GCA_946055715.1 uncultured Clostridia bacterium
CTGCGAAGAGGTTGCAAAAAGAACAATAACATTTGCTCGAAACCCGATTTTCGCGTGTAACTGCTCTGGATTTCGTCATTATGCCGAGTCATATACACGCCATTACAGGCGGGAGGAGCAAGCCCCTCCCCTACCGTAATCGAAAATATCGGCTTTTTCCACTCCAACCCAAAACATTCTTTTCACTTCGCCGTCAGGCGAAATTTCACGCCGAAGGCATCTCCCTTTCCGCTTGCGGAAAACACCACTTGCCGAAGGCGACTCTCTCAAAGTAGAAAACCCGCGCACAGACAATGCCTGTGCGCGGGCGAACGAAGCGGCGGTGCCGAGTTCAGTGTGCCTTTTGCGCGTCCAGATAGGCAACGACATCCCCCACCGTATTGAAGGTGGCCAGGGCTTTGTCGGGGATGGCAATGCCATAGTCCTCTTCCACGGTCATCAGCAGTTGAAGAATGTCCAGCGAATCGGCGCCCAGGTCGACTTTGATGCGGGAGGTCAGCGTGATCTTTTCCCGGTCGACACGAAGTTGCTTTGCCAGCAGATCTTTGATGGTTTCAAGCATATACATTCCTTTCTCGTCTTTGACGAAACAGTTCACAAACAGGAAAATGACGGATGCGGTGCGCTCAACCGACCGTGGCGGGTGCCTCGTTTTGCGAGGCAGACTGTTCGGTGGGGCAGTGTGCGATGGCCTGCTCGATGCCCTCCGACAGTTGCTCTCGCTTCATGCGGTAGCACTGGTCGATGCATCTGGCCACGGCTGACGCACGGCTGCTGCCATGCCCTTTGACCACCACTTTGGCGCACCCAAGCATGACACTGCCGCCGTAGTTCTGATAATTCATGAAGGCCTTTTCCTCTTTGAACATGCGGCTCATCAGCAAGGCCCCCAGCTTATACAGAGTGCGGCTGCAGATGTCTTTTTTGAGTTTTTTCAGCATTTCGAGGCAGGTGCCTTCCGCCGACTTGACCAGCACATTGCCGGCAAAGCCGTCGGTGACGACAAGGTCATAGTTGCCGGAGAGCAGGTCGCGGCTCTCCATGTTGCCCACAAAGCGTATGCCCGGCGTCTGCTGCAGAAGCGGATAGGCACGGCGGCGCAGGTCGTCTCCTTTTTCGGCTTCCACGCCGATGTTCAGAAGGGCCACCCGCGGCTCGGCAATGCCATATACCTTTTGCAGATACAGACTGCCCATGACGGCATATTGCACCAGATGGTCGGGGGTGATGTCCACATTTGCGCCCGTGTCGCAAATGCCCACGATGCCGCCCGCCATGGTGGGCAGAATGGGGCAGAAGGCCGGACGGATGACCCCCGGCACGCGACCGATGCGCAGCATAGAGGCGGCCACCAGCGCACCTGTGGAACCGCAACTGACAAGCCCTGCAATGTCATCATCTTCGCGGAGCAGGCGCACGGCACTCATCATAGAACTGTCTTTTTTCAGGCGGATGGCATCGGTGGGCTTTTCGTTACACCCGATGACCTGTGGCGCGTGTACCACAGAGATGCGGTCGCGGTCGTATGTACCCTGCCCGTCCAGGATGCTGCGCAGCTCTGCTTCGTCTCCCGTGAGGACCAGGCAGAGATCGTCATGCTCACGCAGGGCCGCTATGGCACCTTCAACCTGTGCCTGCGGGCTGTGGTCTCCGCCGTAGCAGTCCACAATTATGCGTATCATAGGGAGGGGTTTTCCTCCTTTTTCAGTTCTTTGATATAGGAACGGCGGCGTTTGTGGATCTGCGCGTTAAAGCGCTTCCACTCGTTCTGGATGGCAAAATTGTCTTCCAGGCACAGGTTCGTCTCGGCGTATTCCACCTCATTCTGCCGCAGCATACGCGCCAACTCGGAAGTGAGCAGTACGCTGATGCCGCGGTTGGCATAGTCCGGATCCACGCCGACCAGCGCCAAATCCAGGATCCGCGGGTGGTTGATGGCGTGCAGCAGGCGCACCAGCGCCAGCGGCGTCAGCCGACCGCCCGTGGGCTGTACCGCGCGGGCAAGAGAAGGCAGGCACAGGCCGAAGCAGACCACTTTGCCGTTTTCGTCGGTGATGGCGGCCACATATTTCAGTTTGATGACCAGCTTGAAATTGTCCAGCACCATTTTCTTCATCCTGTCGGTAAAGGGCACGGTGCCGTACAGGTGCGCGTATGTTTTGTCCAGCAGGGCAAACATTTCATCGCCATAGCGGCGCAGAAAATCCGAGATGTTTTTGGCACTCGCCACAGACAGGTGGTACCGGCGGCGGATGAAGTCTGCCATTCTTTCCAGCGTGTTGTCGCCTTCATCCGGGGCGTAGATCTTGCGCTCGATCCAGTCCACTTCCTTGCGGTAGCCCAGCGCTTCGATGAGCTGCGGGTAATAGTCGGCGTTGTACTGCTCTTCGAAGGTGGCGAGTTCGTCAAAGCCCTCGATGAGCAGCCCCTCCCGCTCCAGGTCGGAAAAGCCGAGCGGCCCGCAGATGGTGTCCATGCCCAGAGACATTCCCCAGGCCTCCACCGCATCAAACAGGGCGCGCGCCACTTCCACATCATTGATGCTGTCAAAGCGGGTGAAGCGCACCCGCTTTTCGTTGTGCTTCTGGTTGGACGCTTTTTGCAGAATGCCCGAAATGCGCCCCACCATCACACCGTCGCGGTAGGCGTTGTAATAGACGGCCTCGCAGGTGTCATAGTAGACATAATCGGGCGAAAAGATCTTTTTTTCGTCGCCGTACAGAGGCGGCACAAAGCAGGGGTTATTTTTATACAGTTTCAGCGGGAAGTTCAGAAATTCGCGTTTTTGACGGGGGGTTTTGACTTCTTTTACTTCAATCATATACATTCCTCTGTATCATAGCATTGTCAAAAAGCTGAAAGAACCTGTGTTTGCGGTTCTTGCCGCTGGGCATTGGATGCCTTTGCGAACAGATGAAACTATTCATCGAAATCTTTTGGGGACGAAAGCATGGTAGAATATCATCCAACATTCGTTCAGAGTATGTCGATGAGCAGAAATGCTGCAAGACGAGGCGTAAGGGCGCGAGAATGGCGAAGGCGCAGTTCCCTGCGGCGAGCCATTTGAGACGGCCACGGGCGAAGTATTGCGGCATTTATGCCATCGACATCGTATGAGTCGACCGACAACGAAGATTGCGGCATTTATGCCGCCGACATCGCCTTTTTCACTTGTTTGGTTCGAGTATGTCGATGAGCAGAAATGCTGCAAGACGAGGCGTAAGGGAGCGAATGGGGTGAAGCCGCAGTTCCCTGCGGCGAACCGCATAAGTCTCCCGACAACGAAGTATTGCGGCATTTATGCCATCGACATCAGCGATGCTTGGCGTGGAAGCACACCCCCACGCAGTTCGGCCCGCAATGCGCGCCGATGGTGGGATTGACAACGACGACATCGATCTGCTGTTCGGGCCCGTATTTTTGGCGCAGAGCCGTCTCCAACTCTTCCGCGATGTCGGGGGCGTCCGCATGGGCGATGAGGATGCGGTGTTCGGAGACGCGGTCGCCCAGTTCTTCCACATAGGCCAGCAGGCGCTGTACCG
>CAMGGT010000173.1 GCA_946055715.1 uncultured Clostridia bacterium
GGATAAGCGAATAATGGGCATGTGTTACTCCTTCCCGTCACGCGCCAGCAGGGCGGCGCCGATGACGCCGGCGCGGTAGCCCAGCGTGCAGGCGACAATGGCTGTTTTCTTTTTGGCATGCGCATGTCCGTAGACCAGTGCATCCACCTCTTTACGCAGGGGAGCCAGCAGGCTTTCGCCTTCGTTTGCCACTCCGCCGGACAGCCCCACCACCTGCGGGAAAAAGATGCTGACGAGGTTGGCGACCCCCACCGCCAGGTTGTGGATATAGGCCTGTACCACTTGCTGTCCCGCGGCATCGCCTGCCCGCGCGGCGTCAAACGCAGTGCGCCCCGTGAAGCTTTGCGCCCGGCCGAGCAGACTGTCGGGGTGGGCTTCGGCCGCCTCGCGCGTCATGCGGATGAGCGCTGTGGCACTGCCATACACCTCAAAGCATCCGCGCCGCCCGCAGGTGCAGAGGGGCGCGTCCGGCGTGTCGCAGATGACCATGTGTCCCGGCTCGGCGGCCGCACCGGTGTAGCCCACCAGCAGTTTGCCGTCCAGCACCACGCCGCCGCCCACGCCGGTGCCCAGCGTGAGGATCACAGCGCTTTGGGCGTCCTTGGCGCAACCGGCCAGCACCTCGCCCAGGGCGGCGGCGTTCGCGTCGTTGACCAGCCGCACGGGCAGGCCGGTCTTTTGGGTCAGATAGGGGCCCATGGCAAAATTGTTCCAGTCCAGATTGTTGGAGTAAAGCACCATCCCCGTCTCATCGTCCACCGTTCCGGGACAGCCAACGCCGATGCCGCCGATGGACTCGTCGGCATCGGCCGTCAGTTCCGCGCAGAGCGCCGCTATATCGTCGCACACGGCTTCCGCCGGGCGGGGCAGCAGAGTGGGGCGTGACCGCTCGGCCACGATCTGCCCTTTTTCGTCCACCAAAGCCACTTTGATGTTGGTTCCGCCAAGGTCTACACCGATGAATTTCATGAAATATGCCTCCGATTCCATTATGCAACATACTGATTATATACCATAATCCCGCGTTTGTAAATGCCTCGCCGCAATTTGCCGCCACAAAGCATTCCCTCTCTGCTCCGCCGTTTTTCGGTACCGTGCGGGCGTCTTCGACAAACAAAACCTATTGACTTTTTGGGCAAATCTGCTACAATATAAATAAAGAAGCCGTCCGCACGGTATGCCGGAGTATTGCCCATCCGCGGACAGCCACAAGGCGCAGACGCCAACAGGGGTCTCCCGCGCGTTTGCCTTACAACACCACAAAAAAGGAGAGATTGAAATGAAATCAATGTCAAGAGTGCTTTTGCTGTTGCTGGCAGTGTCTCTTGCGCTGGGGCTGTGCGCCTGCGACAGAAACAAAAACAACACCACACCGGCCACTACTGCCCCCATCGAGCATCCCGAGCAGAATGTCGAGACCATGACGCTGGCCGCTCTGCAGGGCGGGCAGGCGCTGACCTTTTCGGTGTATGAAGGAACAAGCAGCGCAGAGTTCACCGTTGCTTTGCAGAACGGTGAGTTGATCCTCTGTTACTGTGACGCCATGGACATGGCCAGCACCCTCTATGCCGAGAACGCGCAGGGGGATGTGTTCCTCTCTGAAGACGACGGGGCGAGCGGCACGGTATACGCCGCCGCCGACAATGCCGACCTGCGTGCGGCCGTGCGCGAGACGATGACCGTTCTCTTTTCTGCCTTTGACCTGCAAAGCGGCGGTGACTGCAGCTATTCCGCAGGGCAGGGATATGTCGCTACCTACGAAAACGACACCACCTCCGTGGAAGCGTCCTTTGCCGTAAACGGCAGTGCATTCCGCCTGAAATATCTGGAAGCCACGCAGATCGACGGTTCTGCCTACCTTTCCGTCGCCCCCGCCTCTACATACGGCGCCTCCATCCCCACCTATGAAGAACTGGTGGCAGATGCCATGGCAGAGGATTGCACAGACGAAAACGAGATGCAGGCGATCGTCACGGTGTTGCGCACATACAGCCGCGGTGCCACGCTGGAAGGTGCCGCCACCGTCGATGCAAACGACACCGCCTCTGTCATCACGATCGAAGAGGCCACGATGACCCCCCGCGTGTTCGGCCGCCCTCAGCAAACGACCCTGACGATAAACAGCGACGGGGCATCCACCGCCCTTGTGCTGACCTCCGTCGGCGGCACTTTCTCGCTCTGCACGGAAAATGCCAATATATATGCCGGCGAGGGCTTCTCCTTGATGCTTTCTTACCTGCTTTCATCCATGATGGGCGGCGGGTTGCCCATGGATGGGGAGGTCTATGGTGATGTGTATGCCTCTGACAATGGCAGCACCGAAGACGACCTGATGGCAGACCCGAACTTCCCGCTTTCCTTCACACCTGACGGCGGCGTTGACATACAGTGCGACGGCAACACCGTCACGCTCACCGTCACCGGTCTGACCTACACAGACGAAACCGCCACCTATGTGCTGGATGTGACTCTTGCCCTTGCGGCCGCAGACGAAGCGCCAGAGGTGCTGGAACTGCCCGCCTCCAAATCCGTTGAGATCGAGTTGGATACCCTGCTGGGCATTGCCTTTGCCGCCGCCATGATCGAAGTGCCGGAGGGCGGTGCCACACAGATCGAAGGTAATCTGCGGTTGCAGGCACAGGTGCAGATTCTTCCGATCGACCTGAAGATCGACTATTCGCTCGTTCGCGACGATGACGGCTATATGTTGCACCTGGATGTGCCGTATGTGACAACGCTGACCGACAGAGGCGTAAAAGACATGATCGGCGATGCCATCGTGACCGGCGGAAACATCAAAACCGACATCTGGTACAACGGCACCGACCTCTATATGAAGGTGCAGGTGACGGTCAAGTACCTGTCCGGTATTTCCGCCAAGTCAAAGGTCAGAACGGACCTCTACCATGTGGCAGGTGCAGATGTTGAAGCACAGATGAACGACATCATCCTCACCGCGCTGAACATCAACACCGAGACATTCGGTGACACGGGCATGTTGCCCCCCGGCTCTGACGGGGATACCTCCACGGGCGGCGGTGATTCCACGGGCGGCGGCAACACCTCCGGCGGAGATACGACCACCCCCCCGCCGGAAGACACCCGCACCCCCATCGAAAAGGTGTTGCAGGCAAACGAAACCGTCTTCTCTCTGCGCTCCGATGAAGAGAACGGCTGCTACCGTCTGACCTGCCTGGTGGGTGAATCGGCGCCCCTCCTCGCGCAGTTTGTCCCCGACCTGACGGAAGAAGACCTTGCCGCCTTTCCGGAGGGCACGGTGCTGACCCTGACCCTCTCTGCCGACCTGACATCTGCCACCCTCTCCCTGCAGTTGGCAGAGAATGTCACCCTGTCGCTTGTGGCCGATATCACCATTCTGGATGTGACGCCCGGCACGGCCTGCCCGAACCCGGAGGATTTTGTAGGTACGCTGGGCTAACACCGATCCGCGGGTTTTCCGCGCGTTTTCCCCGCAAAAAATGAATTATTTCAATAAAGTGGGGCTGTTGCAAATGCCTTTCCCGGACATTTGCAACAGC
>CAMGGT010000174.1 GCA_946055715.1 uncultured Clostridia bacterium
CAAAATCTTTCACCAATACACGGTAGGGGCGAACTGTGTTCGCCCGCGGGAGACCGCAGGTCTCTCCTACGGATAAAAATGATTCGCAGCAAACAAATAATTAACCCCGACAGATTTTTTGAAAATCTATCGGGGTTCGTTTTTAATTTAGTGTGTAAAATTTCGATATTTCCATCTACAAATCCAACGCCAACACCATCTTTTGATTTCAGCAAATCTGCATATTTGCCATTTTCTAAATATTGGTTCAATTCCTTAACCATATATTCTAAAGCTTCGTCCCATTCACACTCCATTCCCCAATTATACAAACACTCTCGTGATCCAAAATCGGTCAATTCGTCGCATGCCCAGTCCTCGTCTTCGGGGTCAAAGCGTTCTGTTCCAACCAATTCCATTGCACAGCTACTATCGGATTCCTCGTAAAGATTAAAGCAGAAAGCTACAACAGTATCGGGAATTTCTTAAGCCAAAACTTTATCAATCCAATTTGATACACTGTTATTCATTATTCTTTTCTCCTTTTGTCAAATTCTCATTTCTCCTTTTGTTTATCGCCAGTTTCGCCTTGTATTACAAAGCTTCGGGCGATGCCGATACCCCTAAGGTTGCGCGCGTCTTAAGGCGCCCTCCGGGAGGGAGCTGGCGCCGAAGGCGACTGAGGGAGAGCGCGTTACAATAAAGTTAGCACAAACCTAAAGTCACGCAGGCTCCTTCCACCGCTAACGCGGTCCCCCTCCCTCTCGGAGGGAGGCTTTTACGGCGGCATCGATTTACTCGCAGACACCGCGAAAGTTTGTGTTGATCTGTCGGTTGGTAAACCGTATGACTTTCAGATCATAGCCTTCCAGAATTTCAGTACGGAATTCATCTTTTTGTCTGCCTTTCTCGGTATAATGCTGTGACCCATCAATCTCTATGATCAGTTTTGCTTTGTGACAGTAAAAGTCCGCAATAAAGTTATCTATTGCTTTTTGTCTTTGAAATCTGATTTCATATTTCGATAAATCTTCCAAATGGCCTCCCCCACACCCCTCTCAAAAACTTCTGAAGAGGGGGATGGATACGTGTCTCACACATATTTTTTCAACAGAGCAAAAAGCCAATGAAAGCCACAGCCCGACGGGAGGATGCAAGCCCCGCCCGGCGAAACGATCACAAAGTCGGTTGCTGCCAGAAGGCGCGCAGGCGTGCGGCCAGCGCCTCGGTGTCTCCCGCAAATTTCAGCGTGTGCCAGAACGGGGGGAACAGCGGCCGGTATTCCGGCGAACCGAAGCGCTCGTCGATGAGCACCACCACGCCTTTGTCGGTCCCGGTGCGGATGACCCGCCCGGCCGCCTGCATGACGCGGTTCATGCCCGGATACACATAGGCATAGGCATGTCCCGCCTCGTATTTACCCTCAAAATAGGCGCGCATGGCCTCCCGCTCGTCGGAGAGGGTGGGCAGTCCCACCCCCACCACCACCGCGCCGATCAGGCGGCGGCCGATGAGGTCGATGCCCTCGCCGTAGATGCCCCCCATCACGCAAAAGCCGATGAGGGCTTTTTTGTTCTGCTCCGAAAAGGCGGCAAGAAAATCTGCCCGTTCCTTTTCGGTCATGTGGGGGGTCTGCTCTTTGACGCACAGGCCGGGCACCGCTTTTTTCAGCCGTTCGCAGACGGCCTGCTGGTAGGCAAACGAGGGGCAGAACACCATGTAGTTGCCCGGCTTTGCCTTGACGGTGACCAGAATGGCGCGCACGACCTGCATAAGCGAGGCCTCCCGGCTGGAATAACCCACCTGCACGCGGTCCATCACCGTCACACAGAGATGCTCGGGAGAGAAGGGTGAGGGCAGGTCCAGCAACGGGTCTTCCCGCCGTCCGCCCAACACATCCCGGTAGTAGTCGCAGGGGCGCAAAGTCGCCGAAAACAGAACCGACGCATGGCCAAGCGACAGGCGGTCGGCCAGCGTGGCCGAGGGGTCCAGGCACAGCATCTCAAACGAAACGGCATCCCCCTTCTGACGGAAGAAGGTCACATATCGCTCGTCATACAGGGACAGCAGGTCGCAGATGTGATAGAGCCGATAGGTGATGTCGGCTAAATCGCGCCTGCTTGCGGGGGGTATTGGCTTTTCTTTGTCATTTTGGGCATCGGTACACACCTCTGCCAGTCGGCAAATGACGCGCTCCAGCGCAATCGGCTCCGCATTCTCGGAAGCGAAGCCCTCCGGCACGCCCTGCTTGTCCGTCACCAGACTGTCGGCCACCTTGCGGCGTACCATGACCTCCAGCCCCTTTGCCGCCTGCACGAACAGGGCTTGCAGTTGGGGCAGAAATGCCGCCTTTTCGCCCATTTCATAGAGGTCGGCCGGCGTGAGGGTGAGAGAGTAGGCCTCTCGGGCACGGTCAACGAGGTTGTGGGCCTCGTCCACCAAAAAGCACCACCGCCCCTTCTGCGAAAAGAAGCGCTTGAAGTACACCCGCAGATCGAACAGATAGTTATAGTCGCAGATGACAATATCGCACAGTTCGGCATACCGCAAAGACAACTCATAGGGGCAGACGCGGGCGGCAGATGCGGCCGCTCTGATGTCCTCTGCCGTCACCGTCGGCCGGCCGGAGGCCAGCAGTTCCAGCGCGGCCTTGGTTTCGCGTTCCGGCGCGTTTTTGGAGTAGGGGCAGCGCTGTGTATCGTCCGTGCGGCAGGCCATCCCGGCGAGGCAGACCCGCTCTTTGGCCACGATCTCCACCGCGCGCACATCCGCCCCCGCCTGAGCCAGTTTGGCAATGGCTATTTTTGCCGCCTCTCCGACGGTGGTTTTGGGGGTAAAATAGAAAACTTTGTCAAAAACCCCCTCCCCCAAAGCCCGTACAGCGGGGAAAAGCACCGACATGGTCTTGCCGATGCCGGTGGGGGCGCAGGCAAACAGCCGCTCGCCGCGACACATGGCGCGGTGGGCCTCCGAAATAAAGGCCTCCTGCCCTTCCCGCAAAGCCGCAAAGGGGTACCGCACGCCGGCCATGGTGGGCAGGCGGCGGCAGACGCGGTCCAGTTCCACCGAATGATAGGCCACCAGCGCCGTCAGCAGACGGGCAAAAAAACGCGAGAGTTCGGCCGCGGTGACGGTCTCTTCCCGGCGCGTCTCTCCGCTCTCGCCCAGATACACTACGGCGATCTGCACGCGCCCGGCGTTGGTCTTCTGGGCCAGCACATGGGCGGCGGCAAAGGCCTCCCCTCTCGCCTGCCGCAAGACCTCGGCGGTGGGGCGGGCAATGCCGCGCGGCAACCGGTACCGCAGGGTGACGGCCCCTTTTTGCGTCTCATGCATGCACACCGAGATCTCATAGCGCAGGCCGTTCTGCTCGCACAGAAAAATGTCGGATGTGCCGCCGTCCTCATGGCGCCCCACGCGGCTCTCGTCATTTTGGGGGCGGCCATAGCGCAGCTCGCCCTGTGCCAGCCGCACCAGCTCGTCTGCCGCCATGAATGCCATAAGGACTAAGGGCAGGAATATTGCCTTTACCGACCAACACGCC
>CAMGGT010000175.1 GCA_946055715.1 uncultured Clostridia bacterium
AACCAGATGTCGGCCAGTTGTTCTGCCTGCCGGGCAAAGGAGAGCAGTCCCCCTTCCACAAGCAGCGCTTCCCTTTCTTCTCTGTCGTGGGCATTCCGATCAAGCAGATAAATATCCATAAACGGGCGCACGCCGCACCCGCCATTCATAAAATGCTTGGCCATGTGGGCGATGTGGTAATAGAAAAACATCCCGTCACCGAGCCGATGGCAACACCCCTTTCCGTCGGCGGGGGAAGCGTATGTCCACACCCGCCTCAGCACTTCGTCCGCACGGCCGACCACACGGCTCTCTAAAAGCGTATGGTGAAGCTCCAGATGTGTGCCGCCGGGTGCATACAGACTGATGTCGTGGGCGGTGTTGCCGTTGCGGCAGTATTGCAGTTGCGTTTCGATGGCCGCCTCCGCCGCGTCCAGATCCTGCTTTTTGACCAGAATGTCGATGTCGCAACTGGTGCGCATCCAGGGTTGTGGGTAGAGGGGACGGATGACCGCGCCTTTCAGGGGCAGGTAGGGGATGCCCGCACCGTCAAGCACCGTTCTGATGCGGCCAAGCTCATACGCCAGATTTTCACAGCGGTACACCGCCATGGCCATCTGCTTTTCAAACTTGGCCCCCGTCTCCGTTTTGGAAAGCAAGCCGCTGTTCGCCAGCGCATCCCCCACCAGGTGGGCGAGGTCGTGACGCTTTGAGAGGCGGTACAGTTCTGCGAGCTCCTCTTCTGTGGGCGGGTCGCCTTCCGCGTGGAAGGTCGTGCCGCGAAGCTCGCATTTCAGCAGGTCTGTCATGAGATGCGCCGTGCGTTCCACTTTTTTGTTCTCCTCCGATGCCGTTTTGGTGTTTCGGGCTTTGCGTGTATGTGTTTGCAAAGGTCCGACCGTCTGAAAACAGCGGCTCTGTTTATTTCTGTGATGTATGTTGCGGCAGTGCCGTTTCTGTTTGCCGCTCGGGCGCTTGCGGCGATGTTGCCGTCCCCGGCTTCTTTTGTGCGGGTGCTTGTGCCGATGCGGCAGGTGTCTGCGCCACGGCACGGACGGCGCGGCGCAGTTGCGTGAACACGCGCAGAGGGGCGCGGGCAAACGCTTCGTGGGCAAATTGCAGGCGCAACTCGTCTCCCTGCCATAATGTGAGCCGGGTGCCGCCGCTTTCAAGATACAGATCATTTCCCAGCGGCAGGCGAATGCTTTTCCCCTCCGCCGGGGACTTGGGCTGTTCCGCCATGCGGCGGAGGGTCTGCATCAGTCGGAAATCCGCCTCGGAGCGCACATGAAACAGCTCAAAACTCTCCCGCGCGTGCAAAAACAGAAACAACCAGGTAAAGCGCGGTGCATAGACCCCTTCTTCGCGTACAAAAACGGGTCGTTTGGCCTTCAACCAGCGTTTGACCTCAAAGTAATAATAGGGTTCTTCGGGGTTGTTATGGTGTAGTGGATAGGGGATGTCGCGCCGAGGCAAAACAAGCGTTTTGGTGACCCGACCGAAGTAGCGGATGCCCGGTTCTTCCGAGCGCCTCGACTGATAGATCGCCACATACCGCACGGACGGCATTTGGGCTGGAAGGCTTCTGACGGGCGCATAGTAAAACCGCCCTCGCAGATTGGCCGCAAGCTGACCGGAAGAACCGAGAGAACCGACAAGCATATCCGGCTCGTCCCAGTTGACCCCTTCCGCTTGCGCTTCTTTTCCCGCGCTAAGGGAGGCGCGGTCTGCCTCTGTAATGGCGGGAAGGATGCTTTCACGCAGAAATGCGGCAAAGGACACCACCCCGCCCGCCGTCTCAAAGGCGGTGGGGTCGTCGGCCGACAGGGGCGCGGCGAGGTGAAAAATACCGGGCGGTGCCGACAGCGTCGCTGTACGGTAGGGTTCGGGCAAAAATGCCTCTGCCGCTTGCTGGGGCAAAGCCACGCCGGCGGGACAGAGCAGCCCGGCCATTTGCAGTTCCGTCCGCGCCGCATCGGCGCGGGCAAGCGCGGCGGAAGCGACACCGAGATGCAGACAGGCATCTGCGCCGCGGCAAAAGGCAAGGTAGGCCCCCTCTGCCTGCGTGATGTCTGCCCCGGCCGCCACGGCTTCCAGAAACGGGTCGGTGACCGCGGCCGCTCGCACGCGCCTGAAGCGCCCCGAAAGCAATCTTGCCGCCTTTCGCTCGGCAGAAAGCAGAACCTCCCGATCCCTTATTTGCGCCGCGCCGGCAAGCAGAGACAGGCGGCGGTCGGTTTCAAACAAAAAGTATTTGAGCAGGTCAAAGGGGGGCGCGTCCGGATAGGTCAGAAGCGTGGGAAAGAGGCGGCGCAGGCCTCTCTCTGTGCGGGACTGTGCCGCACGCTCGACAGAGGCAAACACTTCCTCCGCAAGTCCCGCCAGCAACTCTGCCGAAAGCGGATCATCCGCATGGGGGTGCGTGCGCCGTGCCCCCAGCAGTTGTGTGACGGCACGGCGCGTGGCATCGGAAGTGGCCCGACAAAGGTGTGGGCGTTCTTGCTCCGGCAAGGCGGGCAACGAAAAGGACAGGCGCACAAGCATCACCTTGCGCCCGTCTGCATACAGAACAAGGTCAAAAGACCCCACCCCCTCCGCCGGCACAAAGGTGCAGAGCAAAGAGCCGTCTGCCGTAAATTCTGTTTTTTCGTCCTGCTCATAGCCGCAGGAAAGGCAGAGTGACACATCGGGGCCGGCATGCACCAAAACCGTATAGGCAATGCCCGGTGCCATGCCGGCAATATCGCGGCAACAGAGGGAGGAGAGGGTATTTGGTTTTCCCAGCAGAACATCCGTTTTCGCCGTGCCGCCGACGGCATAGCGGCAGAGTCCCTCCGCCGTCAGCGAAAGGGCGGCATCTCCCGCCGCATACTCGCCGTCCGGGGCGGCGGTGTACAAAGAGAAGGAGAGGGCGGCTGTGGTTGCCTCTATGAGCGTGCGCGTGGTGTCTGCCGTGGCAATACGCTTCATCCGCTTTCTCTCCTTCTTTTTTGACTTCTTCTGTTTTCAAAAGCCGTGTCGGCTGCCCGCGGGGACGGTTCTGTGCGAGCATAGCCGGTTTTCATCGTTTTGGCGTCGATCTATCGACGGTATTGACGGGCTGAATTTATGCGGACACTACCACGGCATACGCCCCAACGACGGTTGACGGTCGAATTTGCGTGGGCGGGGGTCAGTTCAGCTTCTGCTGGTGCATCCACACGCTCATGACCAAGCTGTGGGGCAGTATTTTTGTCAGCAGGGCCTGGCATCTTGCCACAAAGCCGAACCGGCTGACATCCTTGCCGCGCTCCGCATCCCGCCAGGCGCGGCGCACGATCTGCTCCGGTTTGTACATGGCCACATATTTTTTGACAACGGCGTCCTTCTTGCGGTCGATGGCGCGGTTGAAAAACTCGGTTTTGGTCCAGAAAGGGCAGACCGCCGTGACGGCAATGCCCCGCTGTTTCAGCTCGCGGTTCAATCCGCGGCTGTAATGAAGCACAAAGGCCTTGGTGGCACCGTACACATTGATGTACGGGATGGGCTGAAAGGCGGC
>CAMGGT010000176.1 GCA_946055715.1 uncultured Clostridia bacterium
GTCTGAAGAACCGCAAGATTTCTCAATCTTATTGGTTTTCGGTATGGCAATATCCATATTCATCATTCAATTGAATATAACACAACAAGGGGCTGTTGCACGCGCAACAGCCCCTTGTTTCCCTTGCATCGGCTACCTTTGCAAAAAAAGTTTCGGGCGGCTTTTGCCGCCCGAAATATGCCTTAGAATGCCCAGTTGCCGTCAGAGAACAATGTCACGGTTCTGCCGTCTTCCGTTTCGGCGTCGATGTGCAGGTCTTCCGAGCCGATCATGAAGTCCACATGGATGATGGAGTCGTTCAGCCCCATTTCGCGGCACTGTTCCAGCGTGAGGTTCTCATAACCGCGGATGCAGTCGGGGAAGCCGCGTCCCAGTGCCAGATGGCAGCAGGCGTTCTCGTCAAAAAGGGTGTTATAGAAGGTGATGCCGCTCTCGCGGATGGGAGAGGAATACGGCACCAGCGCGCACTCGCCCAGGTAGGCGGCGCCCTCATCCATGCCGATCATGCTGCGCAGCAGTTCCTCGTTCTTTTCGGCTTTGACCTCCACGGCGCGTCCCTCCGAGAAGCGGATGGCAAAGCCCTCGATCATCTCCCCGCGGTAAGACAGCGGCCGTGTGGCCACCACCCAGCCCTCCGCACGCCCGCGCATGGGGGAGGTGAACACCTCCTCAGAGGGAATGTTCGGCTGAAATGCCACGCCGGACAGCGTGGTCTCCGCACCGGCGCAGAACATGCTTTGGGGCATCAGGTCCACGGTGAAGTCGGTACCGTTCTGCGAATGGTAGCACAGCCGACGGATGTGCAGACCATTGAGGTAGTCACAGCGGGCTTTTAGGTCGGCGTTGTGGGCGTTCCAGTCGGCTTCCGGGTCCTCGCCGTCTGCACGGGCGGTGAAAAGAATGGCTTCCCACAGCTTTTCCACGGCGCGGTTGACCTGCATACCGGGGAATACCTTTTTGGCCCAGGCCTTGCCGGGGACGGCGGCAATGCACCATTGATACTTGTTTTCCATGCGGTCGCGGTAGGGCTTGATGATGGGGTATTTGGCCTGCTGAGACTTGGCCACCTTCTCCTGGTTGACGCCTTTCATGCCGTCGGGGTCTTCGGAAGAGATATACAGCATGGCGGGCAGGGCGGTTGCGCGGTGCTCCAGCTTTTCAAGCTCCCATTTCTCCACATGGGACAGAGTTTTGAGGGTGCGGTAGCGCAGATGCGCCTTGGAGACGGGCAGATAATTCCACTCCACCGTCACTTTGGCGGCGCCGGCGCGGTAGCATTCCTCCACGCACATACGCACAAAGTCGGGCTGGTCAAGCTCCGCCTGGATGATGACTTCCTGCCCCTTTTGGATGCCCAGGCCCTTGCGGGCCAGCAGACGGGCATATTTTTGCATGACTGTCTTTTTCATTTGGGTATATTCTCCTTTTGTAAAATACAGAATGGGATCGGTTTCCGTCAGACCATTGCCACCCTCGGCGGGTCGCGCGCCGGAATAAATAACAAATATAGTATATCACAGAAAAAAATAAAATCAACCGTACCCGCGAAGCAAAAATCAAAAAACGAATAAAATCTCTTGACAGCCGCCCCCTCCTGTGCTACTATGTAGCCGTCATAATATGAGAGTAACTCTCAAATATGCAGTGCGCCGTATGCGGCGGTGCGGAGGACAGTCATGACATACAAAACCGAACAAAAGGACAAGCTGCTGGCCTTTCTTCTGGCGCAGTCGCACCGACAGCTTGCCATGAGCGAGATCATCTCCGCCATGAAAGCGGAGGGCGTGGGAGAAAGCACGGTCTACCGCCTCATGCGGGAACTGGTGGACAGCGGGCGCGTGCGCCGCTTTGTGCTGGGGTGCAACCGCCGCTTTTTTTACCAGGCAGTAAACAGCCCCTCCTGCGAACACCATATGCATCTCAAATGCATTGTCTGCGGCAGACTGGTACACTTAAACGGCTTTGTGTCTGATTTCATCGAGCAACAGGTGCTGGCCGCCAACCGCTTCGCCATTGACGAGAACATGACCTTGCTGTACGGCCGCTGTGCCGCCTGCCGCCGGGGATGACCCTGTGTTTTGACACTGCGCGGTAAAAAGCGGGGAGATCTCTGCCAATTACAGAAAAACAGACAAAAACCCCCTATCAATTCTCCCAAAAACGGGACAACAAACAAATGGATGAAGACAAATGGACATCATCATTGATATCATACTGGACGCAGTTCTTGACACGCTGAAACTGGTGCCTTTTCTGTTTTTTGCTTACCTCGCGCTGGAATTTGTGGAGCATAAGGCGGGCGACGGTATGCAGCGGTTTCTGCGCCGCGCCGGTAAGTGCGGTCCCCTCCTGGGGGCGGGGCTGGGCCTTGTGCCGCAATGCGGCTTCTCCACCGCGTCGGCGGGGCTGTATGCTGCCCGCATGATCTCTGCCGGCACGGTCGTGGCGGTGTTTCTGGCCACCTCGGACGAGATGCTCCCCGTCATGCTGGGGGGGCGCGTCTCCTGGCAGGTGATCCTGGCCGCTTTGGGCATCAAACTGGTGGCGGCGATCGCGGTCGGCTTTGCCGTGGACGGCGTGCTGCGCCTGTTTACCCGCAAAACGACCGACGGGGACGGGCATGACCATGTGCATGACCTGTGCGAGACCGAACATTGCCACTGTGAGCGCGGCATTTTTGTCTCCGCTTTGATCCATACCGCCCATATCGTGCTGTTCATCTTTTTGGTGGAACTGGCCTTGGGCGGGCTGATCGCCGGCATCGGCGAAGAACGGCTGGCCGCCTTTGCGGCGGGGCACGGCGTTCTCGCTTACCTCACGGCCGCCCTTGTGGGCATGATCCCCAACTGTGCCGCCTCCGTGGTGCTGACAGACCTGTATGTGGAGGGCGTGATCTCGTTTGGCACCATGATGGCAGGGCTTCTGCCGGGTGCGGGTGCGGGTATGCTGGTGCTGTTGCGCCAGCGGCGGCCGCTGGGTGGCGTGTTTGCCCTGCTTGCGGTGCTGTTTGCCGTGGGGGTGCTTTTGGGCGCGGGCATCGACGGCCTTGCCTCCCTTTTCGCCTTGGCCATTTAAACCCGTCCCGTTTGAGCGCACGATCCCCTCGCGGGCGTGTGCCCGGGGCATACTCCGCCACAGTCGAACCCGCAGAGGTATGTTTTGCGGCGGTCGTGTGCCGCAGCGGCAGAATCCGGCATTTTTCATTCGTGAGTGGCTCGGAAAACTTCTTCTACGGTTGTGTGTCGTGGGAAAAATGACGCATCATTTTTCATTTTTTTCTTTGTGGCTTTGTTCATTTCTTCCGCGCGGGACGCCGGGCTTTTTTGCCCGGTGCGCATAAACCCGCCCTGCCGCGACAATCATTGTATTGTCGCATGCCCTTGCTGGCTGATCCCGTTTTTGCCGCACCGCGTCATGCCCTTTGCGGCTGCTTTTGATCCGTGTGGCGTGAGTTCCTTGCATATCTATCATTGAATCACATCCATTTCACGCCCGGATTGCTCTCAAAGT
>CAMGGT010000177.1 GCA_946055715.1 uncultured Clostridia bacterium
AGAGGGGGTGCGGGGGAGGCCTTTTCTCAAAAAGGCCGCACCCACATCAAAAATGGGGCAGTTGCAAACGCAAAATGCATTTGCAACTGCCCCATTGCTTTTCCACATCGTTCCCCGTTTTTGCGGTCAGCCGGTCTTTTTTGGGGGAAGCCGGAAGATGCGGCGCAGCAGCGGCCGCAGAAAGCGCGGCGAGCGAATGATGACGATCTTCATATTGACGGCAGAAAACTGCCTTCCTTTCTTCTGTATGTCCGAAGCGACCGGGCAGGAAGCTCCACTTACAGTATATGACGGGCAAACAAGGGAGTTGCCGCAAAACAGAAGAGAGGGGTATGACTTCGGGGCAACCGATACGGGCAGCAGACGGGCAAACGTGTACTGTCGGATGCCGGCGCGCGAAGCGAAAAGGCGCGATGACAAAAGGCGGCAGATCGGGTCTCACCGCCTGTATCCGATTTGCCGTCAGGCGCCACCTGCGAGGATAAAGACGAGCAGGGTGCCGGCAACAACAAGCACGGCAAAGAGGCCGCAGAGAACAGCAGAAAGAATATGCCATGTGCGGCGGCCGCCGGACGCCCCGCGGCGAATGGCCGAAAGCGACACGATTGCGCCAGCAACAGCCAACGCAAGGCAGGCCGCGCCCGAGATGAGCATGACGGGCAACAGCAAAATCAGCGCGATGCGGCTGATATCGCCTTCCTCCGGTACGCGCAAAAGGGGAAAGGTAGAAACGGCGAAAATGGCAAAGAAGGCAAATGCAACGCTTGCCAGCACAAACAGCACAATGCTTGCGGCAAGAGGTCCCTTTTTCTGCGGGGCAGGGGAGGGGTTTTTGCCCGATACTGCATTTTTGGATGAGCGACTGCCTTCTGCCGCGGCAGGATGGCCGTCTGCGCCCGTATATGTGCCGGACGGCATGGCATCCGGTCGGTCATTTGACAGACACCAAATAGTCGTTTTCATTTTTATTCTCCTTTCCATGAGAGGATACGAACACTTTGAAGGGCAAAGGCCGTTTTGCAGAAGCGGGGAATGCCCCGCCGTTTTTCTGTTCTGTACACCCGCCGCGCAGAGAAAGCGGTCGGAGGTTCGGGGGCGCAAAGAATGTTGCGATTACGGCCGGTATTCCGAAAGCGGTTTGAAGGTGGCTACGCGGTTTTGGTGCAGATGCAATACATGCTGCACACCGGGCGGCAGGGCGGTGGACTCATCAGTGGAGAGGATGACACTGAGACCGCAGGTGCGGTTGAGGCGCAGCAACAGGTCAAACAGCTCTTTGCGCCCCACCACATCCAGGCCGTAGGCGGGTTCATCCAGCAGCAGCATCCTGTCTGCGCCGCCGATGGCGCGCGCCAGCAGTACGCGTTGGCGTTGCCCGCCCGAGAGGTCGGCAAACCGCCACTCGCTCCAGTCGGCAATGCCCACCGCCTCCATGGCGCGCCGCGCGGCATCCTTCTGCCTGCGGCCGACAAACAGCGAGCGGCCGCGCCGCAGGCACCCTGCCAGCACCACATCCTTCACCTTTCCGGGCATCAGCGTGTCCATAGCGCCCAGCCGGGGCAGAAAACCGATGGCAGAGGGTACGCAGCCCTCCCCGCGGATGACCTCGCCCCGCAGGGGCGGGCGAACACCCAGCAGGGTCTCGAGCAGTTCGCTCTTGCCGGTGCCCTCAGCGCCGATGACGGCAATATAGTCTCCCTTTTCGACGGAAAAATCGATGCCGCTGCAAAACAGCCGTTCATCGTCGCCCACGGCCAGTTCGCGGCAAATGATCTGTGCCATATATGTTCCTTTACTTGTTTTATTTGAC
This sequence comes from uncultured Clostridia bacterium, assembly GCA_946055715.1. Taxonomy (GTDB): domain Bacteria; phylum Bacillota; class Clostridia; order Oscillospirales; family CAG-272; genus UBA1740. The sequence continues at coordinate 1,811 of CAMGGT010000177.1, forward strand.
GGTTGATGTGTTTTTTTGACTTTTTGCGTGTATGTGAAAGGGGGCGTAGCGTGTCAGAGGGAGGCCGTCGGAGTGTCGTCGGCCGCGTCGGGGCTGTTTTTTTCGCTGTGGTTCTGCCCGGTGGTGTCGGCTGCACCGCTTTCTGCGGGGGTATGCTTTGCATGAGGGCACAGCTTGTGCCAAAGCGGGTCGAGCAGGCGGAAGCACAGGGGATACAGGCCCATCACGCAAAAGCTCGAGATGGCATAGCGCACCGTCCGCACGGCAAAAGAACCGGCGGTGGCAGAAGCCAGAAACGCAGGGTCAAAGGGCAGCTTCAAAAGGGTGTTCAGGCCAAGAAACAGCCCGCACCCCACAAGCACCCGCACGATCATGCGCGCCACACAGCGCGTGTTGGCAAACCGCACATACTTTTCTTCAAACAGGGCGGCGGCAAAAAAGCCGATCATCAACCCGAGGGAAGAAAAGTAGTCGGTGGTCCTGCACCACAAGCACCCCACCGCCGCCGTGGCCAGAAGGGCGGCATACAGTATCCACTTTTGCCGTACCACACGCTGTAGCCAGCCAACCAAAAACACCGTCAAAAGGCCCAAACCCCACCCCGCAAGCACATCGGTAGGGTAGTGAACGCCCAAACAAACGCGGGAAAGCCCCACAAGCAAGGGCAACACGACGGCAATGACCAACAGCCATTTTTTGCGCCGCCATGCAAAAAGAGACGGATAGGCGGATGCCGCGTTTGAAGAGTGCCCGGACGGGAAAGAATAGCCCTGGGCCGTGATGTCATAGAGGTCGGCGTCCCCGTCAACAGGTTTCAGACACTTGATGTCGGCATGGTCGAAGTAGGGGCGCCGCCGCAGGACAATGTTCTTGAGTTGCGCGTTCCACACAAGCCCCACCACAATGTTCGTGCCGACAAACAGGCCGAACTCTTTGTCATAGGCCCAATAGAGAAAGCCCAGCATCGCAACGATGACAAGCTCCTCTCCAAAAATGGTGAAAAAGGAGGCCACAGCGGTGCCGAAAGAGCCGAGCAGACCCTGTAACCAAACCATAAAGGACGGTTCAAACGGAAGCCAGAAACTGCGACTGACAGCAGACAGCATATACTTTTCCTTTCTGCGACGGGCATGCTTTGCCCCTCTGCCTGTATCATATCATTTTTCGGGGGAAAAGTAAAGTAGAAAGTCAAACATCGCGCTGCCTATGCCCCCGGAAAGTGATGGAAAAGGCCATCTCGAAACAGGCGCCGTGGGGCGGCGGTGTGCCCGTGCAAAAAAGTGCGAAAAAGTCCTTGACAAACGACAAAAAGATGATATAATAAAGACTGTTCCCGAAAAAACCGAATATTGCGGCATCGCCAAGCGGTAAGGCAACGGACTCTGACTCCGTCATTACCTAGGTTCGAATCCTAGTACCGCTGCCAAAAACAAAACAGAGGAACATCGTTCCTCTGTTTTGTTTTTAATAGTGACACTCCACGATCCGAACCTACTCAGATCCGGCAACGCCGGATCTGAAAGTTTTGCGCTAAGGTGAATAACGGACTTACCGTGTCAGACGCGCAAAACCGGGTTCTGAATCCTAGTACCGCTGCCAGAAAAAAGCCTATCACGTAATGCTCGGTGTTCTTAAGGACAGTAGTTCAAGAGCATGGGCATTGGCGAGGCAAAGAGATACCGAG
>CAMGGT010000178.1 GCA_946055715.1 uncultured Clostridia bacterium
AGCCGATGATGGCGTGTATTTCGTTGATGATGGCATACCGCAGAGTACCGAACAGGCGCGGAATGTCATTGGAACGGTTGATGAGCATGGATTCCAGCGACTCCGGCGTGATCTGCAGAATGCCGGAGGGGTCTTTGAGCAGCTTCGACTTATGGGATGCTCCCACATCCCCATGCCAGTGAAAGATGGGAATGCCGGACATGTCAAGCAACTCTTCCATACGATAGAACTGGTCGTTGATCAGACTTTTGAGGGGGGCGATATACAGCACCGAAATGCCGCTTTGCTTCTGCGGTTGCTCGCACAGTTCCGTCAGAATGGGAAAAAAGGCCGCCTCCGTCTTGCCGGATGCCGTGCCGGAAGACAACAGCAGGTTTTTGTCGGTGTCAAAGATGACCCTGGCGGCCTCGATCTGCACATCCCGCAAAGCATCCCACCCGCGGCTGTAAATGTATTCTTTGATGAAATCGGGGAACCGTTCGAAAAGGCGATCTGCTTCTGTCATTCTTTACCTCACAGTTCAAAGTCGAGCAGGTCGTCTCCCTGCTCTCCCGAATCATCCGGCGAAGAAGCCGGGGGAGCTTGCTTGACCAAAAGGGAAAACTCCGCCTCGGGATTGTCACGCAAAACTGCCAGCAGCGCCAGATAATTGCGGATCAGTTCGCGGGGGGTCATCAACTCGTCCGCACCCGTACGGGCAAGCGATTCGGCCAGAAAGCATTGCATCTGCTCTCCGTTTGGCACGCGGCAGTTCTCATATTTTTGCTCCCAGAGTTTGGTCAGGCGCGCCAGCAGAGCCAGCAATTCGTTGTCGGAGAGGCGGCGCAGGCGTATGACGGGCGAGGAGAGGTTGCGGAAGCCCATTTCCTGATAGCGGCTGTCTGCCAGGCGGCTTTTGAGCGCGTCATAACTGAATAGGCCGCGCCGACTGTCTTCCAGAAACTGCGGCGTACCGCTGAAGATCATGCCCAGGTAGGGGGCGCGCCCCTGGAGGGTATCGTTGAAGATGGCCAGCAGTTTTTCATAGTTGGCCTCGCGGGAGATCCGGTTGGAAATCTTATACAGGTTGACGCACTCGTCGATGAATACGATCAGCCCCTCGTAGCCGACATGCTTTGAAAACGACGCCCACAACTTGATGAAGTCATACCAGTTCTCGTCTCCGATGATGACGCTGATCGGCAACTCCAAGGCCCGCTTTGCCTCTGTCTTGTTCACATACTCGCCCCTCAGCCAGCGCAGAGCGGCGCTTTTCTTTTCTTCGTTTTCGCTCAGGCATGCATCATAGTAGGCAGAGATGACCGTGGCAAAGTCAAAGCCGCCGACATTCCCTTCCATCTCGGAAAGAGAAGCATAAATGCGGCGTTTGAGAGCGGGCACAAAAGCCGTGTCCTCCGGCAGAATGCCGTCGGCAATGATCTCCTGCTTGGTCTGCAAAAAGAAGCGGTTCAGAAGGGCAGTCACCGCCCCCTTTTCCGGGGATGTCTTGCAGGCCATATTGCGGATGAGTTCCCGGTAGGTGGCAATGCCGCAGGTGCCGCACAGGCGGCGCTCCGGCGAGAGATCGGCATCTGCCGTAACAAACCCACGGTCAAGTGCATAGCCGCGGATGAGTTGCATCAGAAAACTCTTGCCGCTGCCGTACCGCCCGATGAGAAACCGCATGCTGCCCCCACCGTCCCGCACGGTTGAAAGGTTTTCCAGCAGGGCGGCGATCTCCTCGTTGCGCCCGATGGCAATATATGGCGCGCCCGTTCTGGGCACCACACCCGATGAGAGCGCCACAAGCAAGGTATCCAGCACCCGTCTGGGCACGCGCACTTCCCGGCCGCTTACTGTTTCAGCCATTGTTCAATCTCCTCCCGGTAATCCTCAATAAGATAACATTCGTCCTCTCCTACCTCCACCGCAATATCGCCGATGAGGTCGGAAAACAATTCGTTTATACGCTCGCACAAAGCCACTGTTTCAAAGGTGCAGGCGGCATGCCCCTCTGCAAGCAACATAGAAAGAAAGGCAACGATCTCTGCATCTTTTTCTGCTTTTGGGGGCGTTATTGCATCTTCTGCCTTGAAATTTTCTATTGAAATTTCTGATTTATCGAATGATGCAGGGGCGGCAGATGCATTGCCGACAGACCATTCTGCGGTGACGCCCTTTTTGTTCTCTTCCTCCTCGGGTACAAGCAGGCGCGTGTTCTCCCAGGAAGAAGCTTCGATCTCTTCTGCATTTTCGATGGAGACCGTCTGCGGAATTGCGTCATAGAGTTTTTCGTATTCAGGTACAACTTCTGTCTTCTTTTCGGTCGGCTTTGCATGAGAAAAGAGCGGCGCGAAGTAGGCGTCGATCAGCGTCTTGTGCGTCTCTGTCAGTTCCCCGCCCACAGACAGCCGGCTCCTCTGCCCTTTAAGGGCACGCAGTTGGTTTTCCGCATATTTGACGGCGGCGGTCAGCACTTCTGTCAGACGCGGGGTCTGTGAGAAGGAATGATACCCCACCTCTACCCGGCATTTGACATTGTGGGCGCAGAGCGAACCGCTGAAAGCATCCCGTGAGAGCAGCGACACCTTGTCTGTGTCGCAGACGAGCATTTTGTCTTCGCACACATCCTTCACCACCGGGGCAAGCGCACGCAGCAGATGCTGTTGCTCTTGCGGCGGCAGGGTCTTCATAAATCGGCTGTTCTGCCAATGGTACGCAGAGGCAAGCGACAGCACGGCGTTGGCACCGTATTCGTCGGGAGAGGAAATATACCCCAGATAAAACTCGCGAAATCCCGCATTTTCCAGAATGGCGGGCAAAAAACCCGACAAGATCTCATCCGGGCAGGGCTGTTGATGGATCAGGCAGTAATCGGCCAGCCACACCGTCATATACTTGTCCATTTTCGGATAGGTCTGCCGATAGGCGCGCCACAGCCGGGCAAGCATCCCCACCCCCTCTTCGGGCAAAATGAGGTCGGGCAGGTTGATGATCTCATAGATATACAGCCACAGATAACTGATGTCGCAGGAAAGATACTCCCCTTCCCTTGCGCGGTCGCGCCAGTACAGGTAAAAGTTGCGCTGGGCATGCGTCAGTTGGGCGTATTGCGGCACATATGAAAAAAACGGAACGGGGTCGCAAGGCGTGCCGTGCCACTCGTGCCACTGCGCGGCCAGCGTACGGAAGTTGCGGTAAAAGCTGTACTCATTGGGGCGTTTATACAGTCTGACATATGTCAGAAGTGCATTTCGCTGTGGCTGATAGCACAGAAATTCTTCCTCGCCCGCGCGGGACAGAGACGGATGCCACAGCCCCGTGCGGGCAGGTGCCGCAGAGGAAGCAGGGGCATCATCCCCCACCTCGGCAAACCGTAGCTTGCCGTCGGAAGGCGCGGATGCGCCCGCTGTTTGGAGGGGGGGTGAAGCGGGCGACCGTTTTGGCCCCGTACCCGTAGGCGACATTTGATTTTCTTTTGCCTGTGGCGGCTTTTATTTTTTTGCAGGAATCA
>CAMGGT010000179.1 GCA_946055715.1 uncultured Clostridia bacterium
AGCGAGGGATGGCGCACATGGCTTCGCCGCTTTTTCTTCGGATAGGGGAGGCGGGAGTATGCGGCTTTCGTATTGACGAAGATCAAGCGGAGGGAACCAAAATGAAACGATTTTTTCTGCTGTTTGTCTTGCTGTGCCTGATGCTCTGCGCCGTCGGGTGCAGAGAAGACGCCGCCACGACCGCAGCCACCACAACAGGGACGGGAACAGAGAATGCCGGAGCCGTCATTCCCTTTCAGAGCGAGCTCGTCTCCGGCCAATTCACAAAATTTGATCAAAAAACAGATGTGGCCGCAGATGCCCCGTATATTGTCTTTTCCGGCTCTGCCGTTTCCTGTTCCGCCCAGGGCGTGACGGTTGACGGCACCACGGCCGTCATCACCGAAGGGGGAGACTATATTGTCTGTGGCATCTGCCCGGACGGTCAACTCATCATTGAAGTGCCCAAAACCGAAAAAGTCCACCTGGTCTTTGACGGACTTTCTCTTGCCTGCGATCTGTCGGCGCCTCTTTATGTCAAGTCGGCAGACAAAGTCACCGTCACCTTAAAGGACGGCACCGTCAGCACCTTTGCCGACACCGCCACTCCGCTGACCGCCCCTGACGCGCCGACCGCCTGCATCTATGCGAAGGACGACCTGACCTTCAACGGAAGCGGCACCCTGCGGGTAGAGGCACAGCGCAACAACGGCATCGGGTGCAGCAACGATCTGTGCTTTATCTCGGGTACCTATGAGGTCACCGCCCCCAAAAACGCGCTGAAGGGCAACGACAGTTTGGCCATCCTTGACGGCGCCTTCACCCTCAATGCGGGAAAAGACGCCTGCAAGGCAGACACCATAGACGACCCGGCCAAGGGGTTCATTTATATTGCGGGCGGCACCTTCCGCATCACCGCCGGAGACGACGGCCTGCAGGCATCCACCGCCATCGAACTGCAGGGCGGCCGCTTTTACTTTGCCTGCACGGGCAAAAAGGTCAATGCCAAACTGCAGTATCACCGCGCCGACAGCGCGATATTTGAGACGGCCGCGCCGTAAGCCGCAACATATAGAAAAGGACTGTTGCAACGCGCCAGAATGCGTTTGCAACAGTCCTTTTCGTTTTGCATGAATTCAATATCAGGTGCGGTCAATGACCGTCCGGCCGTCGAGGACGGCCTTTTTCAGATCGTCCCCTGCGTAGTGCAGGTGCAACTCAAAAAAGGGCGTGTCCCGGGCGAGCAAGGGCAAAAACAGCGCGTCCCCTTCCCAGGTCGGCAGCTGCGGGACCTTTTCTTTGTCCACCCAAACGAGGTCGCCCTCGTCACATACCTTTTCCGTGCCGGAAAAGGTGCTGCAGGTATACACATGGATGATCTCATCCTCGCCCGGTACGGGATAAAAGTACAAAATGCCGCGGTAGGAAGGGTTTGAGAGTGTATAGCCGGTTTCTTCCCACACTTCGCGGCACACGCAGTCAAGCGGCGTTTCGCCCGCTTCAAGACCGCCGCCAACGCCGATCCACTTGTCGTGGTTGATGTCATTCTTCTTTTTGACGCGGTGAAGCATCAGGTACTTTCCGTCTCTTTCCAGATAGCACAGGGTTGAGATGCGCATGGTGTTTCTCCTTATCGTTTTCCGTCCGATAGACAGTAAAATGCCGTTCTGCATCCAGTATACCGCAAATGTGAACATTTTGCAACAAATAAACAAAACCACTTGTATTTTTCGGCTTGCAGAGTAAAATGGTTAAGTAATTAACTTTTGAGTTTGAAGTAAGGAGAATACAATGGAAGAGATCAGCGAGCGGCAATGTGTTTCTGCCATCATTCATACGGCGCGCGCCCACCGCGCGGCCATTGACAGATATGTCCGCCAAGGGCTGTCTATTCACCGCCAGCAGCACATGATGCTCATGACCATTGCCCGACGAAATGAGCCGGTCACCCAGAGAGAACTTTCAGAATTGATGGAGATCTCCGAGGCGGCCGTCACTTCCTGCCTCAAACGGCTGGAAGCGGAAGGGTATGTCCATCGCGCCCCCGACCCGGCAGACGGCAGGACGCGCCGCATCAGCATTTCCGAAAAGGGAAGGGGACTGGTCAAAAAAACAGACGACATTTTTGCCGGCATAGACAGGCAGATGTTCTGCGGTATCACAAAAGAGGAAATGACAACACTATGGCAACTTTTGTCTCGTTTGCAAACCAATCTCGGAGTGCCTGCCGCACAGCCGGTACCTGCTTTTCCGCATCCCGGGCAGAAAGAGGAGTGAGCGGGCATGACCGTCTATCGAACAGAAACCATTTTCAAAAACAAACAGAGGCAACTTATATGAAACGTTGGATGAAATATGTCAAACCCTACCTGCCGTACTTCATCATCGGGCCGGTGTGCATGATCGTTGAGGTCATCGGTGAGGTGCTTATGCCCAAATTTCTTGCCATGGTCATCAACGGTGCGGCGTCTCACACGCCGTGGTACAGCGCAGGCGTGGCGGGGCTGATGATCCTGACTGCCCTTTTGATGATGGCGGGCGGCGTCGGCGGTGCCTATTTTGGCGCAAAGGCATCCGTCAATTTTGCCACAGACCTGCGACAGGATGTGTATATGCATGTGCAAAAGTATTCTTTTGCCAACATCGACAAATTTTCAACGGGGTCTCTTGTCACCCGTCTGACAAACGATGTCACGCAACTGCAGAACTTCGTCAACATGCTGCTGCGCATGTTTCTGCGCGCGCCCGGCATGCTGATCGGTGCGCTCATTATGGCCATTTCTTTGCAACCCAAACTGTCGCTGGTGCTGGCCGTGACCATACCCTTGATGGTGCTTGCGATTTCCTTTATCATCGCACGGGGGTTGCCGCTGTTTACCGGAATGCAGAAAAGCGTGGACGGACTGAACTCCGCCGTGCAGGAAAACATCACCAATGTGCGGGTGGTCAAGAGCTTCGTGCGCGAGGACCACGAGCGGAAAAAGTTTGCCGTGGCAAACAAAAACTTAAAAGACCGTACCATGCAGGCCATGCGTATCATGATCCTCATGTCCCCCATCATGACCCTGTTTATGAACATCACAACCCTGGCAGTGCTGTGGTTTGGCGGCGAGATCGTCATTGACGGCGGCATGCCCGTGGGCGACCTTTCTGCCTTTATTACCTATGTCACCCAGATTCTTTCATCCTTGATGATGGTTACGATGATGCTGATGGTCGCTTCCAGGGCCATGGCCTCCGGCAAGCGTATCGCGCAGGTGCTGGACGAACATCCCGACATCTCGGATGAGTCCTCCGCGCAAAAAGATAAACGGGTGACAGACGGCGACATCGAATTCCGCGATGTTTCCTTCCGTTATTATAAAAACAGCGCCGAAAAAGTGCTCTCCCACATCAATCTTCACATACGGGCAGGGCAGACGGTGGGCATCATCGGCTCGACCGGATGCGGAAAAAGCACCCTTGTCTCGCTGATCCCTCGCCTCTATGACGCCGACGAGGGAGAA
>CAMGGT010000180.1 GCA_946055715.1 uncultured Clostridia bacterium
GGTCTCCCGCGGGCGAACACAGTTCGCCCCTACCGTGTATTGGTGAAAGATTTTGTGATTTCTCCGATAAGGACATCCCGCATTTTGCGGGCGGGTTTTGTTTGTGCTACAATTAAATAATTATTGAAGATTTTGATTCCCCGCGCGAAGGCAGGCGAGCAGTTGCGCAAAATCGGGCGGGAGGGGGCAAGAAAAATGCATTTCTTCCCCGGTGCGCGGATGCACGAAGGTCAGCTCGCCCGCGTGCAGGCACTGGCCGTGCAGCAGGGCGGCATGCCGCTTTTCAAAGGGGGTGGGGGCGCCGCCGTAAACGGGGTCGCCCAACAAGGGGTGCCCCAGCGCCGCCATATGTACGCGGATCTGATGGGTGCGCCCGGTCTCCAGCTCCAGCCGCAGAAAGGTCACCTGCCCGAAGGGCTCCAGCACCCGGAAGTGGGTGACGGCCTCGCGGCTGCGGTGCCGGCCGTCACGGATGACGGCCATTTTTTTGCGGTCGGTGGGGTGGCGGCCGATGGGCAGGTCGACGGTGCCCGTCTCCTGTGAGAAGCCCCCGCGCGCCAGTGCAAAGTAGGTGCGGCGGATATGGTGGCCGGAGAGCTGTTGCGAGAGGTGGCGGTGCGCCTCGTCGTTTTTGGCCACCACCAACAGGCCGCTGGTGTCACGGTCGATGCGGTGCACAATGCCCGGCCGCACCTCGCCGCCAATGCCGGAAAGCGAATCATGGCAATGGTAGAGCAGGGCGTTGACCAGCGTGCCGTCCGGGTTGCCGGGGGCGGGATGCACCACCATGCCGGAGGGCTTGTTGATGACCAACAGGTCTTCATCCTCATAGACGATGTCAAGCGAGATGGCCTGCGCTTGCGTCTCCGTGGGGGCGGGGGCGGGCAGGGTGAGGGTATAGGTTTCTCCCGCCTTGACCTGTTGGCGCTTTTGCAGGGGGCGGCCGCTCTGCCGGACCTGCCCCTCTTCGATCAGCCGCGCGGCGGCCGAGCGGGAGATGTCGGCCTTGGCCGAGAGAAACAGATCCAGCCGCATGCCCTCCTCGTCGGCTGTGACCTGCAGCGTCAGCACTTCGTCCGGCGTCATTTTCCGTTCCCGCCCGAGGAGGGGGTGCCTTCCTGCTTTGCCTGCTTGTTCTCTTGATACCAGTCGAGCAACAACGCCAGCACCAACAGTGCCGCGCCCACGCACACAAAGGAATCCGCACCGTTGAATACGGCAAACGAAAACAGCGGCGACACATCAATGAAGTCTACCACATAGCCCAGTCGCACGCGGTCGATCATATTGCCGATGCCGCCCGACAGCACAAGCGAGACGGCGACGGCATACAGCGTGTGCTTTTTTTCTTTGAAGGTAAACAGCATCCCCGCCATGGCCAGCAGAGCCACCGTGGACACGACCATAAAGACCCAGCGGTGCTCCTTCAGCATGCCGAAGGCGGCACCCGTGTTTTCCACATAGGTCAGGTCCAGCACATGGGGGATGAGATGCACACTGCCCACGGGCATAAGAAATCTGACGCACAGCCACTTGGTCAGCTGGTCCAGAAAGATCCCCGCCAGGACGATGGCGGCGGACAGTATCAGAATTTTTTTACGTTGCGCGTTCAAAGCATCGCTCCTTTTTACATGGTCAACTGCGGCAGAAAGACCTGCAGGGCACACAGCAACATCGAGGTGACAAAAAAGCCCACATCCACCGGGGTGTCTTCGCCTATACCGAAGAAGGCCAGCAAGGCCCGCACGGGGGCGATGACCGGTTCGGTCAGAAGGGCGGTCAGCCACAGCAGGCGGTTGTTTTCGTCTGCGCCTGTCCATTGCAGAATGACCCGCAACATCATGGCCAAAAGAAGCACATCGATCAGCACCGCTGTCAGCCGACAGATGACATACAGTACATACTGCATTTTTAACTCTCCTGTATTGCGCCGACCCTTCAGCGCCCCTCCTCGGACATGGCGTCCGCCACATCCACATTGCTGGGGGCGATGATGTAGGTGGTCACCGTCACCTTGCTGATGTTGCCGCCGATGGAATAGGCCACGCCGCTGAGAAAGTCGATCATGCGGCGCACGATCTCCTTGGGGGTGTTCTCCACATTGAGAAACACCGTCTTCTGCGCCAGAAGATAGTCGGCAATGGTAGAGACCTCGTCATATTGCATGGGGGTCACGACCTTCAGTTCAAAGCTGCCCTGCGAGGCCTTCGGCAGGTCGGGGGCGGTATCCTGCACCGTCGGCGTCGTGGCCGAGAGGGTGGGGTCGGTGGTCTCAAAATACCCGTCTCCGTTGAATGTGTTGCTGTTCTTTCTGCTCAACAGTCCCATAGTTGATGGCTCCTTATATAGCGTTGTGATACGGTCTGATATGCGTGGCTTGTCCCGCGTGGGGGCTTGGCTTTACGGCGGCACCGTCATCGGATGCGGCTTGTCCCGCGGCGGGATGAAACAATGCGGCAACCTGCCGGAAGGGAAAAGAAGCGGTCTTCAGCCCTGTGGCTCATCCACACCCGAAAACAGTGCGGTGCCCACCCGCACAAGGGTGGCGCCCTCCTGCGCCGCGATCTCAAAACTGTCGCTCATGCCCATGGAGAGGATCGGCTCGCCCTCAAACAGGCCGCTTTGCAAAAGCGCTTCAAACAGGCGGCGCGTCTGCGCAAAATAGGGGCGAAAATGCTCCTTGATGCCGTCATTTTTGCCCATGGTCATCAGTCCGCGCAGACGGATGTGCGGCAACTCCCGTACAAACTCCGCCAGAGGGCGGACATCCTCCGGCAAAAGACCGCCTTTATTCGGCTCGCGGGCAGAGTTGACCTCGAGCAGCACCTCCTGCACCACACCTGCCCGCTCTGCCTGCCGTTCGATGGCCTCGGCCAGTCGGCGGCTGTCCAGCGAGTGGATGAGGGCGGCTTTTCCCACCACCAGTTTGACCTTATTGGTCTGCAACGATCCCACAAGGTGCATAGGCGGCGTCATTGTGTTGCAGAGCAGGTCATAGCGGCGGGCAAATGCCTGCGCATAGTTTTCGGCGACAGCACATCCCATGCCGGCGGCGGCCAGAAATGCCGCGTCGGATACCTTTTTGGTGACGGCGACGAGGGTGGGGACAGGATGCCCGCCCTGTGCGGCGGCCGCTTCCAGCCGAAGGCGGATGTCGGCCATGTTCTGCAAAAGGCGCGCTGTGTCCATGCTTGTCACTTCCCTTTAGGGCGGTCGCCCGGTCTTTTTTTATAGTATAGCACTCCGCGTTTGTCAATGCAAGGTGAAAAACGCCGACAATTTGTAAATCTTTCGTCTTCCGTCCCCCAATTTGCCCGCCCCAGTGCCGCAAAGCGGGCAGAACAGAAGAAAAAGCCATGCCTTGCTTTTGCATATGCCTGCCGATTCGGCGAAAAATGTCGGATTTGTTCCTTAGTTGTATAAATAATATCAGAACGCATTGCCCGA
>CAMGGT010000181.1 GCA_946055715.1 uncultured Clostridia bacterium
AGACGGGCGGGGTGTCTACCCCTTCGCGCTCGCGGTCGGGCAGGCCGTAGCCCTTGGCCCAGCCGGAGAGGGTGAAGGTCTCGCGGATGTTGCGGGTGGTTTTGACTGGGAGGACCTGGGAGACATAGCGGTTGGCGGCGATGTTGCCGGGAATGCAGAGCGCGTGGCTCATATTGAAGCATTCCCCTTCTGCGACGGTGATGCCATCGTCCGAAACCGTCCATTTGTCGGTGCCCTTCTCAAAGTTGCCGTTTTCTACGGGGTTGAAGGGGTTGGCGGCGGCACTGTTTTCAAGCTGTGCCGCACACAGGCAGGCGCTGCCGCGGCCGTCGGCCAGAAGGCATACCTTCAGGTTCTGTTCCGCGCCGATGGTGCAGGATGCCGTCAGGCGCACGAATCCGCCCTGCGTGTTCAGATGCTCTGTCTCACAGAGAACGGTGCCGTCAACCGCGGCGATGCGGAGATAGACGCCGGGGGCCTCGGTGCCGACAAAGCGGTTTTCGATCTGCGCATAGGCCGAGAAGGTATACTGCCCCGCGGGGAGGGGATCTGTAAGCTGGAAGAAGCCGCATTCGGTGCCGGTGGCGCATTCTGCCGTCAGCTTTCTGGCGGTGTTGCCATACGGGGCGGTCAAGCTATAGTAGCCAATCCCGGTGGTCACACAGCAGTTGCCGGGCATTTCTGACCAGCCATTAAGGGTGGCAAGACGGGGGTCGGTGAGCAGGTTGCAGACATTGCTCACAAATTCCACGCTGCCTTCGCCCGCAAAGGGATTGATGCCGCTGCCGCCGGCGCTTCCGGCCACGCTGCCGGTGTCTTTGGAGTGGAAGTAGTGGTGGATGAGTTGGCCGTCATCATCAAAGGTGTATACGCCTCTGATGACATTCGCTTCTTCGGTACCGTCGGCCGCCTCGGTGGTGGTGACGACGGTGGCGCCGGAGGCCATGGAGTAGTCGTAGGCGGTGGTGGCGCCGTCGGATGCCACGCCGTCTTTGGTGCCGATCTCGCGGACTTCCGTCAGGCAGTCGCCGGTGAAGGTGTAGGCCACCTTATACAGGGTCTGTCCCGCAGCATTGCGGAGGGTGACGGATGCGGGCTTGCCGGAAGCGGCGTATGCAATGACAACCGCGTCGCCGCCGGGGTAGGTCACGCCGCTGAGCCGCCCGGAAGCATAGGTATAGCTGACGGCGGTGCCGTCGGGGGCGGTGATGCCGGTGAGATAACCGCTTGCGTTATAGGTGAAGGCAAACGAGCGCTCTGCACCGTCGGTGACGGATGTGATCTGCCCGTTGGTATAGGTGATGACATTTTGGTTGCCGTCGGCGTCTGTGATGCGGATCAGTCGGCCGGCGTCGTCAAAGCGCATCGTTTTGCCCCCTTGCGTGAGGGTGCGTGTCTGTGCGTCATAGACGGTGTGACTGTCGTCTTCGCTTGCATACTTGCGGCAGACGGTGTCCTGCGGGGTGAAACGGGTGACCTGACCGTTGCTGTCGGTGTACAGGTAGAAGCGGCAGCCGGCGTCATCGCAGATGCAGGACGAGGGAACCATGCTCTGCATCAGGTCGAGCTTCATGCCCAGGCCGAGCTTCATGGCCGAGAAGTCGGCCACTTCAAGGTTGGCCGCCGCACCGGCCGTATAGGCCGCATCAGACAGCGCGCTGTTGTACAGGTGGCGGATCGTGAGGGGCATACGGCGACCGTTCCAGGCGAAGTCCTGCGAGACGAACATCAGGTTGCCGTATTGCAGGTCGATGATCCCCTGACCGAAACGGCCGAGGGAATGGGTGTGCGTCTGCCCGGAGGTGTTCACGGAATAGTCCGTTTCGTACTCCACGGTAAGCGTCGGAGCTTTTGCGGAGACGCTTCGGGTGCCGTAAAACGAAGCGGTGAAGATGTCGCGGTCGGCCTCGTTGATCAACCTCACGGCATAGCGGGCGTTACTTTGGCTCTTGAAGGCCGCAGCCAGCGATCTGGTGATGTCGAAGGTGTACGCCACGCCGTCTCCGGCGGTCATCGGGGCATAATCAATGGGGTTGCTGTCTGTGCCCGTCTGGGAAGTGGCACGGTACAGGCCGACCCTCGGCATGATACCGAGGTCGCTTGCAGCCGACTTCTGGATGACGGAAAGCGTGGCCTTGCGAATGCGGGCATTGGCGGGCAAGCCGCTCAACCCCAGATCCAGATACATTCTGTGTGCCTTGCGGTTGGAAGCGCCGCTGACGCCGCAAACGGTGTGCACGGTCTCGGTTTGGGACAGGGCAGTGCCGTCCCAGCCGTAGCTTGTCACGGCCCCAGCGGCCGTCAGCATGATCTGGGGGTCAACGGTGACGGGGAAGGCGCGGTCTTCTGCGTCGACAAAGGCGCTGTCTGCCACGACGGTCAGGCGGGTCAGACCGTCGGCTTCCTGCTTTGTGACATAGCGCACGGCGTCTGAGGTGACACCTGCGGCGTCACACATGAAAGGTGCGGGGATGTGGAAGATCTCTTCGCCCGTTTCGCTGTCGCACAGGGAGACGCGCTTGCCGCCATTGTCGGCCGTGACGGTGAGATGCTCTGCGGAGAGCAGGAAGGGATAGCGATAGCTTTCTGCCTTTTCGCGGATGACGATGTTCTCCTTTACACCCTTGCCGTTGACTGCATAGGTATAATCCGCACCCGGCTCTGCATCTGCAAAGGCGAGCAGAGGTGCAACTTCGTGACCTTGTGCTTCGCGCAGGGTGGCCGGAAGGCGCTTTTTGCGTTTTTTGCGGCTGGCGGCGGCCGAGACGGTGACGCGGTATTTGTCTTTTTCGACAGAGAACAACTCGGCGTTGTCCTGCTCGCGGCTGAAGCGGGCACGGAAGCTGCCGCTGTCGCAGAGGAAGTGCTTGCCGTCGGCCTCGGCCTGCGGCTGTGTTGCGGTCATGTCGGCAAAGCCGTCGTGGCCGTCCGGCACATGGACGGGCCCCGCATAAAAGACCGCCTCCATGGTGCCGTCACTTTTGCGGAAGATCTTGCGGTCGGCACCTCTCATCTCCCGGACTTCTTCCCGGATGACGGGCGCTTTCTTTTTGTCTGCCGACGGCTTCTTTTTGCCCGGCAGGGCTTCGGCAGAAGCGACTGCGTTTTCGTCTTCCTGCGCGGGGGCGAGCATGATGTCTTCTTCGCGCAGGGGGTTGCCTGCGGTGTCCACGGCAACAGCCGTGCCGACGGTTTCGTCGGTTTGGGTGGTTTTGGTGATGTCTGCCGCGTTTTCTGTGCTGGCGGCAGGGGTTGTTTTTTGGTTTTTCATTTTTGTTTTTCCTTTCTTTTGTTGTTTTTTTGTTTGATTTTTGTTTTGGTTGGGTGATGGCCCTTTTGCCCCGGCGGGGTGTTTTTTGTTTTCGTGTTTTGTTTCCGGGCGTTGGCGGGAGGGGCGATTTGCTTTGGTTTTTGGGGGGCGGATGGGGAC
>CAMGGT010000182.1 GCA_946055715.1 uncultured Clostridia bacterium
CGAAGATCCTGCTTGCCGCACTCCGACGGCGGCTGTCTTACAGCAGGTGACCGTCCACCTCCAATATGTCTTTGATGTCACAGCGCAGATATTGGCATATCCTGAAGATGGTTTCGGCACGGATCTGTCCGTTGGTTTTCAGCATCCATTCTTCTGCTTCGGTGATGTTGACGGCCTTTTTGAATTTGGGAAAGGAAATTTTCTGCTGTTTGAGCAATTCAAACAGCCGGGTATAATCAAGATGCATAGCACTGCCTCCGACGGAATGTGTAAACTTGCCGACAAAAACCTGTTTTTGCTTGACCTGGACGGAACGCTGTATCTGGACGGGGAGTTGTTTTGCGGCACCCACCCGTTTCTGGAACAGGTGAAGGCCAACGGAGCAAAATACCTCTTTCTGACCAACAACTCCTCCAAAAGTGCCGAGGCGTATGTCAGAAAACTCTCGCAAATGGGCATCGAAAGCCAGACAACCGATTTTGTCACATCCGTTGATGCGACGGCTGCCTATGTCAGCCGGACATACGGCAACCAGACGGTGTATGTGCTTGGCACCGCCTCGTTTTGCAAGCAACTGACAGAGGCGGGCATACAGACAACGACTGACCCCGACACGCCCGGCATCGCCGCGCTGGTCATGGGCTTTGACACGGAGCTGACCTTCAAAAAACTGAGCGACGCCTCCCGCCTGCTCACAAAAAACATCGGTTATGTGGCCGCCAATCCCGATCTGGTCTGCCCCACATCGTTTGGCTATGTGCCGGACTGCGGGTCTGTGGCAGGCATGCTCAAAAATGCCACCGGCAAAACGCCGTTGTTTATCGGCAAGCCGGAGCCGGCCATGGTGGAAATGGCGCTGGGCCGCACCGGCATGACAAAAGAACAAACCGTGCTGATCGGAGACAGGGTGTATACAGACATGGCCTGCGGCATCAATGCCGGCATCGACACCGTCATGGTACTCAGCGGCGAGGGAACCGAAGAGGAGGCAGCGGCCATGCGCATCTTTCCCACATGGATCATGCGTGACATCGGCGAGGTCGCGTCCGTTCTGGCAGGGCACATCGTAAACGCATAGCAAGAAACGCAAAAAGGGAGAACAAGCAAATGAAAAACGCAATCGTCGGGCAGTCAGGCGGACCGACGGCCGCCATCAACGCCACGCTGGCAGGCGTGATCGAAGGGGCGGCAGTGGCACAAAAGCAGGGAAAGATCGGCCATCTTTTCGGCATGCAGAACGGCATGGAAGGCCTGCTTGAGGGCAGAATGCGGGAACTGGATTTTCTGTTCTCGGACACAGAGGGCAGAGAACTGCTTTCACACACCCCGGCCTCGGCGCTTGGCTCCTGTCGGATGAAGCTGCCCTCTGACCCGAATGACACGCTGTATGACCGCCTGTTTAAAGTGCTGGAAGCCCATGCGATCGGTTATGTATTCTACATAGGCGGCAATGACTCGATGGACAGCACCGCCAAACTGACCGCGGCCGCGGCCGCACGCCAAAAGGACATCAGGGTGATCGGCGTGCCCAAAACCATCGACAATGACTTGTGCGGCACCGACCATACACCGGGCTACGGTTCTGCCGCAAAATATATTGCCACCGTCACCTCCGAGGTGCTTTGCGACTGTGCCGTGTATACCAAAAAGGCCGTGACCATCATTGAGGTGATGGGGCGGGATGCAGGATGGTTGACGGCAGCAGCAGGGCTTTCGGCACTCAACGGCCCGGCCCCGGACTATATCTATCTGCCGGAAGTGCCCTTTTCACTTGACGGATTCTTGCGTGATGTCAATACAGCGCTTGAAAAGCACCCCAATGTGGTCGTCGCCGTCTCGGAAGGTGTGCGGACAGGAGAAGGACGGTATGTCGGAGAGGCCGCGCAAAGCGGCGTAAAAGATGCTTTCGGGCACACCTACCTGTCGGGTGCCGGCAAGACGCTGGAATTGCTCGTGAGGGAAAAAATCGGCTGTAAGGTGCGGTCTGTGGAACTGAACCTGCCGCAAAGATGCGCGGGGCATCTGCTTTCACGCGTGGACATCCAAGAGTCGTTGGCCATCGGCCGCGCGGCGGTGGCCTATGCCATGGCGGGTGAAAGCGGAAGGATGATGGTGTTTGTGCGAGAGCGTGGGGAAGAATATGCCGTGAAGATCGCCTCGGCAGATGTGTCAGAAATTGCCAACGGTGTGCGCACCGTTCCCCGTTCATACATCAACGAGCAAGGAAACGGGCTGACCCCCGCCTGCCTTACCTATCTGGCACCATTGGTCTGCGGGGAAGTGAACATCGAATACCGCCAAGGGTTGCCGTGTCATTTTCGTTTCCGATAACATCCCGATCACATAGAGTGAAATAACAGCAATGCAGGGGAACGGCCGTTGGCTGTTCCCCTGCAAAACGATTTGCTTACTTTTTCGACTTGTTCAGAATGGACATAATGTCGGCAAAGTCTTCATTTGAGAGTTTGGGCGCAGGGGCCACATCATCTTTTTCGTCTGCGGGCGCAGAAGGGGTTGCCGGGGTTGCCGTGACAACCGGCGCGGGACGGTTGGCGCTGTTGTCAAAGCCGGTGGCGATGATGGTGACACGCATTTCGTCCTCCAGCGACGGGTCAAATGCCGTGCCCCAGATGATGTTCGCATCCGGGTGGGCTTCTTCGGCGATCATAGTCGAGGCAACATCCACTTCTTCCAGACCGATGTCGGGCGCGGCGGTGATGGAGAGCAAAACGCCCTGCGCACCCGAAATGGAGGTCTCCAACAGGGGAGAGGAAATGGCGGCCATGGCGGCCATGCGGGCTTTGTCCGGTCCTTTGCCCGTGCCGACGCCCATGTGGGCAAATCCGGCGTCCTTCATAATGGTGGTGACATCCGCAAAGTCCAGGTTGACAAAGCCGGGGCGGTTGATCAGGTCGGATACGCTCTGTACGCCGCGCAAAAGGACCTCGTCGGCGATCTCAAACGCATTGGCAAGGGTGATACGCTTGTCCGATACCTGTTTGAGCCGCTCGTTAGGGATGACAATGAGGGAGTCCACACACTTGCTGAGCTCGGCAATACCTTCCTCTGCCTGGGTAATGCGGCGGCGGCCTTCAAACAAAAACGGCTTGGTCACAATACCGATGGTGAGAATGCCCATCTCCTTTGCTTCTTTTGCGATCACAGGTGCCGCGCCTGTACCTGTGCCGCCGCCCATGCCGGTGGTGACAAAAACCATGTCTGCCCCTTCCAGCACTTCATGGATGCGGTCAAGACTCTCTTCGGCGGAACGCCTGCCCATCTGGGGGTCGGAACCCGCCCCTTTGCCTCTTGTCACTTTTTCACCGATGATGACTTTGGTGCTTGCATTGGAGTTGTCCAGCACCTGCGCATCTGTGTTGATGGCGCTATACTCCACCTCTTG
>CAMGGT010000183.1 GCA_946055715.1 uncultured Clostridia bacterium
GTGGTAGTGGCTGACAACCGTTCTCCCCGCGACGGCAGATTCATTGAAGAGATCGGTTATTACAACCCCCTGACCGACCCGGTTGAGATTAACATCGACGGCGAAAAGGCCAAGAAGTGGATCGCCTGCGGCGCTCAGCCCAGCGACACCGTGAAAGCTCTGCTTAAAAAGAGCAACATCATTGAGTAAGTCACATAGTCACAGGTGACGTAATGGATCTGAAAACAGTACTGTACGACATCGCCTGCGCCATCGTGGACCACCCCGAAAGCGTCTCTGTAGAACAGGAAGACGCTGACGACCAGGTGACCTTTGTGCTATCGGTTGCCGATGAGGACACCGGCATGGTCATCGGGCGCCACGGCAAGATCGCCCGCGCCATCCGTTCCGTCATGAAGGCGGCCGGCGGCGCCTGCGGCAAGCGTGTGATCGTAGAAATCAAATAAGAAAAGGCCCATACCTCCAGACAACACCCAAAGCAGTGCGGTTTTCCCGTCCGGCATCAGGCGTTTCGGTTTCGGACGGTATGGGCCTTTTTTTCGGGAGGTCATCTATGAATCGTTATATCATGGCACTTGACCAGGGCACCACCTCTTCGCGGTGCATCCTGTTCACCACAGAGGGAAAAATTGCCTCCACCTCCACCCGCGAGTTTCCGCAGTTGTTTCCGCAGGAGGGCTGGGTGGAACACGACCCGATGGCCATCTGGTCCTCCCAGATCGGTGCGGCGGTGGAAGCCCTCTTGAAAGTGGGCGGGCAATGGCCGGAGGTGTGTGCCATCGGCATCACCAACCAACGCGAGACCACGCTGGTGTGGGACAGAAAGACGGGTGCGCCCCTCGGCAATGCCATCGTGTGGCAATGCCGCCGCACCGCCGCCTACTGCGACCAGCTGCGGGAGACGGGGTATGAAGACATGATCAAGCAGAAGACGGGCCTGTTACTTGACCCGTATTTCTCTGCCACCAAACTCCGCTGGATCCTCGAAAACACACCGGGCGCACGCGCACGGGCAGAGGCGGGGGAACTGTGTTTCGGCACGGTGGACACCTGGCTGATGTATCAGCTCAGCGGCGGCAAGATCTTTGCCACCGACTATTCCAACGCGTCCCGCACCCTGCTGTTCAACATCCGCACGCTGGACTGGGATGACGACCTGCTTGCGCTGTTTGACATTCCGCGGTGCATGCTGCCGGAAGTCAAGCCCTCACAGGGGCTGTTCGGGTACAGCGACCCGGACATTCTGGGGGCGCGCATTCCCATCTGCGGCGTTGCGGGCGACCAGCAGGCGGCGTTGTTCGGCCAATGCTGTTTTGAAAAGGGCATGATGAAGAATACATACGGCACAGGCGGCTTTTTGCTGATGAACACGGGCGACACCCCCTTCCTCACCGAAAACGGCCTGTTGACGACCGTGGCGTGGGGTGCCGAAGACAAAGTGACCTATGCGCTGGAGGGGTCTGTGTTTGTGTGCGGCTCTGCCGTGCAATGGCTGCGCGACGGCCTGCGGATCCTTGACAGCGCCTCCGACAGCGCCTATATGGCAAGCAAAGTGCCCGACAGCGGCGGTGTGTTTGTAGTGCCGGCCTTCACAGGGCTTGGTGCCCCGTGGTGGGACCCGTATGCCCGCGGCACCATCGTGGGGATCACACGCGCCACCACCAAATACCACATCATCCGCGCGGTGCTGGAATCCATGGCTTATCAGACCGCCGATGTCATTGACCTGATGCAACGCTCCACCGGTCTTTCTACCCCGCGTTTGCCTGTGGATGGCGGTGCTTCCGCAAACGACCTGCTGCTGGGCTTTCAGGCAGACATTCTGCAATGCCCCATCGACCGCCCCCGTTGCATCGAAACGACGGCCTTCGGCGCGGCCATGCTGGCAGGACTGGGCGCGGGCATCTATGAGAATACCGAGCAGATCAAACGCATGCGCGCCATTGAACGCACCTTTGCCCCCCAAATGAACAAGGAAGAGCGCGACCGCCGCCTGAAGGCATGGCGGCGTGCCGTGGAACGCTCGCTTGCCTGGAAAGAGGAGGAGTGAATGAACAGATTTCTTGAGGGATACAGACGCATCAATCAGAAGTACCGCGTACTGGGCATGTCCTGGCAGATGCTGATGTCGCTGGCCTTTGTGGTGCTGGCACTGCTGCTTGCCCTGCTCTGCCCTGCCTCCCCCTGGAAATGGTGGTGCTTTGTTGCGATGGGGCTGTCGTTTCTGGGAGATGTGATGCTCACGCCGGCATCCCTGTTCGGCAAGCTCTGGAAGGGTGACCCGCTGGTGTTTGGCGGAACCGCCTTTGCCTTTGCACACATGGCCTATGCCTTCTGCTTTTCCCGCAAGGCGCAGCATTTCGGCGGTCTTTCCCCCTTCTGCGCGGTTTTCGGAGGCGGGCTGTTTGTGCTGGCGGTCATCGGGCTTGTGCTGTGTCATCAGCGCAACCCAAAAGAAAACCGCAACTATCCCCTGCTCTTCGGCATTCTCTTTTATGCGGCACTCATATGCCTCGACTGCACCATGGTCTTCGGCTCGGCGCTGGCGGCGGAAAATACGGGCGGGTGGATCTCGGTTGCGGGCGCGCTCTCCTTTTATGTTTCCGATGCGATCCTGCTCTGCGGCGCCATCGGCCCCAAAAAGATCGCCTACTATGACGAATGGATCTGGGTGTTTTACCCGTTGGGGCAGCTGCTGCTGGTGGCATGCGCCTGACGCACCCGACATTTGCAGAGCCGACCGCATAACGAACTACATTTGACGATAAAACAACCACGCGGCGTTTTGTCTGCTGTCTTTAACGGAGAATTTGCAAGCACAAAAATATCGGCAGAGAGATTGTTTTTCTCTGCCAATTTGTGTTAATGATTATAGCAAGTTTATCAGAGGAGTAAATATGTCACTTGATTACAACGAAAAGAATATTACTCTTGCCAAAAATTTGCGCAAAATGCGACACCACAAGAGAATCATTTGTGGTACGACTTCTTGTCAAAACACGAAGTAAGATTTCAACGCCAAAAGGCAATCGATAGTTTTACTGCGGATTTTTATTGTCATAAAGCAAAATTGATTATTGAAATTGATGGTTCGCAGCATTATACCGAAGAAGGCAGACACAAGGACGAATTCAGAACCGAAATCCTTGAAGGATATGATTTGAGAGTAATCCGTTTTACTAAGATACAAATCAACAAAAACTTTCCGGGTGCCTGTGAGTATATCGATGCCGTCGTAAAAGCCTCCCTCCGAGAGGGAGGGGGACCGCGTTAGCGGTGGAAGGAGCCTGCGTTACTTTGAGTTTGTGTTAATTCCATTGTAGCGCACTCTCCCTCAGTCAGCTTCGCTGACAGCTCCCTCCCGGAGGGAGCCTATGAATGCGCTTGTGCATCTTTAGGGG
>CAMGGT010000184.1 GCA_946055715.1 uncultured Clostridia bacterium
ACGGCCTGCGGTGCCACATTGATCTCGCCTCTGTGCAGAAAAGGCATCCGTTCTGCGCCGCAGAAGTCGCTTTCGCGCGAAGAACGGTGTGAAAACGCTTTTCATGTATATGATGTCAAGAAGCATACAGCGCTTTACGGCAAGCGGATCCTCTTGCTTGACGACATCTCTACCACGGGTGCCACATTGGCCGCCGCCACTGCCGCGCTCAGGCGCGCGGGTGCGGGACGCGTCATCTGCATGACGCTGGCGGCCACCGTTGAGTATTCCCACACAAAAGAATAGTTCCTTTCGATACCACCGCAGCATGACCTGCATAAACCAAACGCAAACAGGGAGAGCCGCCGCAAAAGGGCTTTGGCTCTCCCTGTCTGTTTATATGAGAAAACCCCCGCACACCTTTCTGTGTGCAGGGGTTCTGAAAATGTGTTGCATCGGTGCGCACGCGGTGCGCCTCCGTATAGCAGCGATCAGCCCAGTTTTGCGGAGTTGACCTTCACGCCGGGGCCCATCGTAGCGGCGATGACGCAGCTCTTGATGTATTGACCTTTGGCGGCGGCGGGTCTTGCCTTGATCACAGCACCCATGAGGGCGTTGAAGTTCTCAACGATCTTATCGGCACCGAAAGACACTTTGCCGATCGGGCAGTGAATGATGTTGGTCTTGTCCAGACGGTACTCGATCTTACCGGCTTTGGCTTCATGCACGGCCTTGGCAACATCGGGGGTAACGGTGCCGGCTTTGGGGTTAGGCATCAGGCCTTTGGGACCCAGAACTTTACCCAGACGGCCAATCACACCCATCATGTCGGGAGAAGCGATGACCACATCAAAGTCAAACCAACCACCCTGGATCTTGGCGACCAGGTCTTCGGCACCAACATAGTCAGAACCGGCAGCGGCTGCGGCATCCGCCTTGTCACCCTTGGCAAATACCAGGGTGCGCACGGTTTTACCGGTGCCGTTGGGCAGGACGATGGCGCCTCTCACCTGCTGGTCGGCATGGCGGGAGTCAACACCGAGACGGATGTGGATCTCCACAGTCTCATCAAACTTGGCTTTAGCGGTCTGGCAGAGCAGGGCAACCGCTTCTTCGGGGTCATACAGTTTGCCCTTTTCGATCAGGGCTTTGCTGGCAGTATATTTCTTTCCTTGTTTCATCGTATCTTACCTCCCTTATTCCTCGACGGTAACGCCCATGCTGCGGGCGGTTCCGGCGATCATGCTCATAGCAGTTTCAAGAGAAGCAGCGTTGAGATCGGGCATTTTCTTTTCTGCAATGGCTTTGAGTTGTTCTTTGGAAAGCTGGGCAACCTTTTCCTTGTTGGGCTTGCCGGAAGCGGATTGCAGGCCGCATGCCTTTTTGATCAGGAAGGCAGCCGGAGGGGTCTTGACGATGAAGGAGAAAGAACGGTCGGCATACACGGTGATGATGACACCGACGGTGTCGCCGATCATGGTCTTTGTCTTTTCGTTAAAATCTTTTGTGAAGTTGGCAATGGCCACGCCGTACTGACCCAGGGCAGGGCCAACGGGAGGAGCGGGTGTTGCTTTGCCGGCGGGCAACTGCAGTTTAACATAACCGAGAATTTTCTTTGCCATAATGTTAAAACCTCCAAATGTGGTAC
Organism: uncultured Clostridia bacterium; assembly: GCA_946055715.1. Taxonomy (GTDB): domain Bacteria; phylum Bacillota; class Clostridia; order Oscillospirales; family CAG-272; genus UBA1740. The sequence goes on from CAMGGT010000184.1 coordinate 1,628, forward strand.
TCTACGGAAGAATGAAAAAATTTTCTTCCTCCCACAATTGCTCAGAAGAGCATGTCTGTTATTCCGAGAGACAGATGTCTTTTGCGTCGACCTGAATGGGAATGGACCTTCTTCCGGTCGAAGCCATCACGGTCACCTGTTTCTTGTCATCGGAAACAGAATCGATCACGCCGTTATAACCGGCAAATACGCCGGAAACGATGCGTACATTGTCACCGGGTTTGAAAGCGAAGTCTTCATGGCGGACCTCAACATTGAACGCCTCCACTTCCTGCTCGGTCAGGGGAACGGGTCTGGAACCGGGGCCGACAAAGCCGGTCACACCGGTGATGTTACGCACGACATGCCAACTTTCGTCGCTCATCACCATCTTGATCAGCACATAACCGGGAAAGACCTTGCTTTCCACTTCTTTTGTCTCGCCCTTGTCGTTTGTGACCGTGGTGATCTCAAGCGGGATCTTTACCTCATAGATGAGATGACCCAAACCGCGGTTTTCCACGATCTTTTCCAGGTTTGTCTTGACCTTGTTTTCATACCCCGAATAGGTGTGTGCAACATACCAACGGGGACCAAGGCCCATCAGCTCGTCAAAATCGCTCATACCGTTATCCGATCAGACCGGCGATACCGTTGATAATCTCGGAAAAGGTGATGTCCACCAGGGCAATGGCCACGCTGAAAACGAGAACCGTCACCACCACGAGAACCGTGTTCTTGACGACATCATTCTTGGGCATCCAGACGACTTTTTTCATCTCGCTGATATAGTTGCGCCAGAATTTTGCAATTCCGCGCCCGACGCGAGTGAAGAAACCAACCTTTTCGGTGCTGTTCGTGTTTGCCATAATGCATCTTCCTCCTGCGATTACTTCGTTTCTCTGTGAAGGGTATGCTTGCGGCAGAAACGGCAGTACTTGTTCATTTCGAGTCTGTCGGGGTCGTTCTTTTTGTTTTTCTTTGTGTCATAATTACGTTGTTTGCACTCTGTGCAAGCCAATGTGACTTTGACTCTCATTTCGGCACCTCCTGATAAAATTTGGAGCATGGCTCCAGTCAATACCTCCCTCAATACGGAGGGGAAGGTGTGCGTGTCCGCAAACGCACGAAAAAAAGCCCTCCGAAGAGGTGAGATTATTTTACCATGCAAATACCTGCTTGTCAATACTTTTGCGTAAAAATCCGACAAATATATAATTAGATCATTCAATGCATATATTTTTGGATATAGGCCAGACGCCGCAAGAATATACGCCAACACATTTGCGGCGCACTTCAATTTGAAGAAGGCAGAGCGTAGCCCCAAAAACAAAAGACCTGCATCGGCCGGAAAATGCCGGAGACGTGCAGGTCTTTGGTTCATTTGTCCCATGCGCAACACAACAACCGTGGCTGTCGCTTATCGCAGAGCAAATGCTTATTGTACAGTAACGGCGCCCGTCTGAGAGGACTTGACAAAGCCGATGTAAGAGGTGCCGCGGTTGACCGTGAGGGGGTTGCCGTTTGCATCGGTGAAGCAAAGACGGTCATCTTCGCCTATCGACCATCTGATCTCCTGCCGCATCCCTTCCGAACACCAGATGCCGGTGCCGCCTTCATCCAGCGACAGTTCCAGCGTGGAACCGTCTGCGCTTTCGTAGGTGAGCGTGTTGGCATTCAGAATGAAGATATTTTCAAATTGCCACACCTGCCAGGAGGCATCCTTCTGCTGCGCGCCGAACTGGGTGCGCTCATGCGCATGTGCCGTCTGG
>CAMGGT010000185.1 GCA_946055715.1 uncultured Clostridia bacterium
ATACTGCATCAGGTCGTCGGTGGTGATGCACAGCGAACCGTCTCCCTGGTACCAACTGCGCTTGTTGTCGCCGTTGATGGACTCATAGTGTGCGGTGCGGCTGGAAACGAAGGCGAGCGAGGCACAGTAGTCAGGCGTTTGGGTGACGGCGCGGTCCATGCCGCCATATACACGGGTGAAGTGAGGCGGCGCATACGGGGGCGCTGCCATCAGTTCCGCATGGTAGGGCATGGCCACGGGGGGCATCTGGCGGTCGAGTTCTGCCGCAAACTGCGGGTTGCTGTCGCAACAGAAGCGCACAAAACCGTACAACCGCTGTTTTTCTTCTTCGGTGGCCACGGGCACCAGCTTGAGGGCGGAACGGGCAACGCCCACCGCCAGACCGTTGCCGCGCGTGCCGCGGCCGGAGACGGCCTTCTGCATGATGCCCTTGTAGATGAAGGGCACAAAGGAGGCGAACAACTGGTCAAAGGTCATGGTGCGGTATTCGTCCGGGATGGCCAGCGGCGTGCCGGCGAACGCATAGAAGAAGTCAACGATCTCGTTGAGGTAATTGGAGCCATAGCCGCCTATGTAGGCCTTGTTGTCATGCATGATGAAGGATCCGTCGCGGTAGAAGCCGTCACTGCAGGTGGTATAGCAGAAGACGGTCTGCATGCACCGCAGGGATTCCACCAGACGGGGCAGATCATTTTGCAGCAGGGAGGAGAGAATGCAGACATAGGAGATCCATGAACGGTTGGCGTTGGTCATGCGGGGAAGCGGGTCGCGCTTGTCGGCAAAGGAGAGATAATGGGTCAACTCCTCTGCGGTCAGTTCATGGCGGATGAGCAACAGGCACTTTGTCAGCGCAAGGGGAATGCCCACCGTCCACTGCCACCAGTTGCCGGGACAACCGCGCGTGATACGACAGTCGCCGTATCCGTTCTGCCACAACCAGTCCAGCCCGCGGCGGATGGCATCCAGCAACACCGGATCATGGTAGCGGTGAGAGCCGACAGCGCTCCAGGCGCGCGCCATATAGAACAGCCGCTCGGCCACGATCTGCACCTGTTCGCCCCGGTTCATGTCTGTGGCGTCTTCCCACAGGAAGGGCGCATCCGGGGTGGGGTCCTGCATACGGCTGAAAATGCCGTTGCCGTGGTGACCGAAGGTCTCGGAAGAGGCGCGGGCGGCAGGATAGGCCGCCGTCAGTTCCGCCGTGCCGACAAGCGTGGCCTCCCAGCGGGCGCGGATGGTTTCAAGCACATCCGGTGTGAGGGCCGACAGGTCGGGGCAATAGTTGCTTTTTCTGCGGGTGAGCCAGACATCCGAGAGATAAATGTAGGAGCCGGGCACGGCATAAATGTCGTTGCTCCACCCGGTGGCATGAAACCCGACAAAGCGGATGTCGGTCAGCGTGCCGCCCCAAGCGGGGTCCAACGCCGACAGGTCAAGCGAGAAGGCACGCCAACCGTGCCAGTTCAGGCGGATGACGCGGCGGAAATGCGGCGGTTCATTCACATTGCCCTGCCACAGCCCGCGCAACTCAAAGGTGAAGACAGCCCCCGAGGCGTTTTCGCTGTAGAGCATGAATTCCAGATGAGAATAGCCCGAAAAGTCGCGCACAGGCGTGGGAAACATGGCATTGCGGTAACCGTTGGGGTCTTTCCAAAGTCCGACGGGCGTGCCGTTTTGCGTGTGGACAAGACTGATGCCCGCCGCGCACGGTTCCCCCTCTGCGAAACGGACGACAGGCACCCTGTCTTCGGGCAGGTCCCATGCGGGCATGTCGTCAATGACGGGCGGCGGCGGCGCAGTAAAAAGGCGAAAGGCGGGCGGTTCCGGCGTGCTGTTGCTGTGGTTGAGCAGGTCGGAAAAGCCGTAGGTGGGCTTGATGCGTGAACCATTTTTCATGTTTGCGTTCCTTTCTCTCGGGGAGCTTTTTTCGGCAGAAGGCCGTTTTCGGTGCGGAGCGGATCACACAGAATGAAGATGGGAAAAACGCGCATGGACGGAAAGCGGTATGCTGCCGCTTCCCGTCCCCAAAAAGGGAAAAAACAGCGGGGGTTTTGACTCGATTTTGTAAATTTGGCTGTCAGGCCTTGGGCTTTACCACAAAGCTGATGATCTTGCCGGGCACGCAGATCTCTTTGATGACATCCACGGCTTGCAACTGGGCGGCGATCTTCTCGTCGGCTTTGGCCGCGGCAAGGGCGGCTTCATGGTCGGCGTTGGCGGGCACACGCACGGTGCCGCGGAGCTTGCCGTTGATCTGCACGGCGATCTCCAGCTCGGCATCCACGGTCTTTGCCTCGTCATAGGTCGGCCAGGGTGCGGCGGCGCAGAAGCCCTCTTCGCCGATGTGTTCCCAGATCTCTTCGCACAGGTGGGGGGCCACCGGGCAGAGCAGGCGCACCAGCACAGACAGCTCGTCCAGCGTCATGTGTCCCACATCGTCTGCACGGTTGAGCAGCGCCATCATGGCGGCGATGGCGGTGTTGAATTTCAACTCTTCAAAGTCGAGCGAGACTTTTTTGACGGTCTTGTGGAAGTCGGTTTCAAGCTCTTTGGTCACGCCGTGGCCTTCGGCCTTGTCTGCCCATTCTGCCACACGCTCAAGAAACCGTTTGCATCCCCTCATGGAGCTGTCGCTCCAGGGGGCGGCGGAGGCATAGTCGCCCATGAACAGCACATAGGTGCGCAGGGTGTCGGCACCGTATTTGTCAATGACATCGTTGGGGTCTACCACATTGCCGCGGGATTTGCTCATCTTGACGCCGTCCGGGCCGAGGATCAGCCCCTGGGCGGTGCGCTTGGCATAGGGTTCGTCCACAGGCACCACGCCGATGTCATACAGGAAATGATGCCAGAAGCGGCTGTAGATCATATGGCGGGTGACATGCTCCATGCCACCGTTGTACCAGTCGACGGGCAGCCAGTATTTCAGTTTTTCGGGGTCTGCCAGGCAGTTGTCGTTTTTGGGGTCGATATAGCGCAGAAAATACCAGGACGAACCCGCCCATTGGGGCATGGTGTCGGTCTCGCGGCGGGCGGCACCGCCGCAGCGCGGGCAGGTGCAGTTGACGAACGCGGGAATTTTGGCCAGGGGGCTTTCCCCGCCTTCGCCCGGCTCATAGTTTTCCACCTGTGGGAGGCGCAGGGGCAGTTCTTCATAGGGCACGGGCACCATGCCGCAGGCGGGGCAATGCACGATAGGGATGGGCTCGCCCCAATAGCGCTGGCGGTTGAAGGCCCAATCCTTCATTTTGTACTGTACGCCCTTCTCTCCGATCTTGTGCTCGGCAAGGTAGGCGATCATGCGCTCGATGGCATCTTTTTTGTTGGTATAGCCGTTCAAAAATCCGGAGTTGATCATCTCGCCGTCGCCGGTG
>CAMGGT010000186.1 GCA_946055715.1 uncultured Clostridia bacterium
ACCTCATTCTCTCGGCCGACTGTGCCGATCTGTATCATCCCCGCACCGTTCGCGCATCTATGGGCGCGAGCTTCCATCTGCGTCTGCATGTGGTAAAAGACCTGCCCGGAGCGGTGGCTGCCCTGCGTGCCGCCGGCCGCAGGGTGCTGGCCGCAGAACTGACCCCGGCGGCAAAGCCCGTTTTTTCGGTGGGGCTTTCCTGTCGGGATGCGGTGGTCATCGGCAACGAGGGGCACGGCATCTCCCCCGCGGTGTCCTCTGCGTGTGACGGGAGTGTGTATCTGCCCGTTTCGGATGCGGTGGAGTCGCTGAATGCATCGGTGGCCGCCTCGCTCTTTTCGTGGGAGCAGATGCGCCCCGCCCTGACCGACGCCGCAAAAGACGACTGCTGACAAACCGACTGCGAAAGGAGAGGCCTATGACTTCACGCGCCCTGTGGGTCTGGCTGGCGCAGGCCTGCCGCCCCGGCTCTGCGGTGTGGGGGCAACTCCGCTCCATGGGACAGACGCCCGAGCGGCTCTTTGCCGCCGACCGCGAACAACTTGCGCCTCTGCTCGGGCGCAAAAGAACCGTGCTGGAAGCCCTCTGCCGAAAGGACCTTGCCCCGGCAGAAGAGATCCTCTCCGTCTGTGCCGCCGGCGGCATCTCCGTCATCCCCTTTGACGACCCCGCCTATCCCGACTGCCTGCGCCGTATCGACGCACCACCCGCGGTGCTGTATGTGCGCGGTGCGGCAGACCTTGCACACCTGCCGTTTTCGGTGGGGGTGGTGGGCACACGCACCGCCACCGACTACGGGCGCACCCAGGCCTTTGCCCTGGCAGACAAGCTGGCCCGCGCGGGCGCGGCTGTCATCAGCGGTCTGGCGCTGGGCATTGATGCTGTGGCGCATGCCGCGGCACTCGCCGCGGGAGGCGTGACGGTCGCCGTCATTGCCTGCGGGGTGGACCGCGTCTATCCCGCCTGCCACCTTCGCTTGGCTGAGGCCGTCTGCAAGCAGGGGGCACTTGTCAGCGAATACCCGCCCGGCACTATGCCGGAACGCTATCGTTTTCCCGAACGCAACCGCATCATCAGCGCACTTTCCTCGGCCGTTGTGGTGGTGGAAGGGGCAGAAAACAGCGGCGCGCTCATCACTGCCCGCTATGCCATGGAGCAGGGCAAGGCAACATATGCCTTCCCCGGTCGTGCGGATGACAAGACCTCCGCCGCCCCCTTTGCCGTATACCGCGCAGGCGGCCGCATGCTCTTGTGCGCAGAGGATCTGCTGGCAGACTTTCCCCGCGAGGCGGCGGGGCTTACACCTCCTGCCTCCGCATCGAAGCCGCCCGAAGACCCAAAGGCGGTCATTGCCCGCCTAGGTGTATGTTCCGTCGGCGACCGGCCGACCTCCGTGCGCTCTGCGCCGGGCGCGACCGACACACCCAAACGACCACCCTGCGAAGACGACATGTCCGCCCCCGACCTCAGCGGTCTTTCTTCACAGGCGCTTGCCCTGCTGTATGCCATCCCCGCAGACGGCTCCTGTCTGCCGGATGAACTGGCAGAACTGGCCGATCCGGCCACCCTGGGGCGACTGCTGACCATGCTGGAGATCTCCGGCATGATCGGGCGACTGCCCAGCGGCCGCATCTGTCGGACGGTCTCTTTGCCGTAAAACAGCCGTAAAACAATCGAAAGGATCACATCCCCGCATTATGCCGAATTTAGTTATCGTAGAATCACCCGCAAAAGCCGCCACCATCAAGAGTTATCTCGGCTCCAACTACAAGGTCATTGCCTCTGTGGGTCACATCCGCGACCTGCCGAAAAGCTCTTTGGGGGTGGACATTGAGGCGGGATTTGTGCCACGCTACATCAACATCAGCGGAAAAGGAGAGATCATCCGTCAACTCAAAAAGGAAGCCAAAGCCGCCCAGCATGTCTACCTGGCGGCCGACCCCGACCGAGAGGGAGAGGCCATCTCGTGGCACCTGGCCATCGCGTTGGGCATCCCCCTGGACACCAAGTGCCGTGTGACCTTCAACGAGGTGACCAAAGCCGCCGTCAAAGAGGGCATCAAGCACCCCCGCACCATCGACATCGACCTGGTCAACTCCCAGCAGGCGCGCCGCATTCTTGACCGCATCGTGGGCTATAAGCTCAGCCCCTATCTGTGGAAGAATGTCAAAAGCGGCCTTTCTGCCGGCCGTGTGCAGTCTGCCGCCACACGGGTGATCGTGGAACGCGAGGAGGAGATCGAAGCGTTTGTGCCCCGCGAATACTGGACGCTGGACGCCACCCTTCAACGCGCAGACGGCACCGTATGCACCGCCCGCTATTGCGGAGAGGCAGACGGCGGCGAAAAGGCCGAGGACGGCGTCACCACCGCCCGCATCCGAGAGGAAGTGACAAAAGGCGAAATGACGGTCACCTCCTATAAGCACTCCGGCAAGTCCAAACAGCCGCCCCCGCCGTTCACCACCTCCACCATGCAGCAGGAGGCCGCCAAGAAGCTGGGCTTTCAGTCACAGCGCATCATGAAGGTGGCGCAGGAGCTGTATGAAGGCGTCAACCTCGGCCCGGAGCTGGGCGGTGTGCAGGGTCTTATCACCTATATGCGTACCGACTCATTGCGCATATCCGACAGCGCACAGCAGGCGGCCGTGGCCTACATTGCCGATCGCTATGGCGAAAGCTATGTGCCCAAAACACCCCGCGTCTACCGTGCGGGCAAGGGCGCGCAGGATGCGCACGAGGCCATCCGCCCTGCGGATGTCGGCATCACACCCGCCGCCGTCAAGGCGGCGCTGACATCCGACCAGTACAAACTCTATAAACTCATTTGGGAGCGGTTCGTTTCCAGCCAGATGGCCTCCGCCGTGTATGACACCATGACGGTGGAGTTCACCTCTGCGGGTCATGTGTTCCGCACTTCCGCGTACAGCATCCGTTTCCGCGGTTTTCTTGCCGCCACCGAGACAGAGACGGAAGAGCCGCCGATGGAAGGGGATGTATATGTCCGCAATCTTCCCGTTTTTTCGGAGGGAGAAAAACTGACGCTGACAGACATCTCGCGGGACTGCCATTTCACAGAGCCGCCCCCGCGTTACAATGACGCATCGCTGATCAAAATGTTTGAAGAGACGGGCATCGGCCGCCCCTCCACCTACTCCACCATCATCACCACCATCCTGGCACGGGACTATGTCCGCCGCGACGGCAGAAGTCTGGTACCCACACAGCTGGGCAGGATCACCACCGAGATGATGAAGGAGAATTTTCCCGACATCGTGGACGTGAAATTCACCGCCCAGATGGAAGACAGTCTGGACAATATAGAGCACGGTGGCAGCACCTGCAAAGAAGTGTTAGGAGATTTTTATACC
>CAMGGT010000187.1 GCA_946055715.1 uncultured Clostridia bacterium
CCGCGCCGGCACCATCGGCACGCTGGCTTCCAAAACTGCCTACGGCTTTGTGATGAAATACCTGGAAGAAAAGGGCGTCTCGCTTCCGCGCGCCCATGTGGACTATCTGGTGGACCGTCTGGTTGGGGTCAAGCGCACCACAGGTCAGCATCCGGGCGGCATCATCGTTGTGCCCAAAGAGTATTCCATCTACGACTTCTCTCCCGTACAGCACCCCGCCGACGACCCAACCTCCAACATTGTCACCACCCACTTCCAGTTCTCTTATCTGCATGATACCATCCTCAAACTGGACGAGCTTGGGCACGATATGCCCACCAAGTATAAGATGCTGGAACGGTATACCAATACTTCGGTGCTGGATGTGAAGATGAACGACCGCGCCGTATATGACCTGTTTGCTACCTGCGAGCCGCTTGGAGTGACGGCAGAGGAGCTTGGCTCTCCGCTTGGGACATGGGGCCTGCCTGAGTTCGGCACCCGCTTCATCATCGGGGTGCTGCAGGACGCAAAGCCCAAGAACTTTGCGGACCTGTTGCAGATCTCGGGACTGACCCATGGCACAGATGTGTGGCTGGGCAACGCAAAGGACCTCATTCTGTCGGGTACCTGCGACATTTCCCGCGTGGTGGGAACACGCGACTCCATCATGCTGACCCTCATCCGCTATGGCGTGGAGCCCTCCATGTCCTTCAAGATCATGGAAGGCGTGAGAAAAGGCAAAGGTCTTCTGCCCGAACAGGAGGCCGCCATGCGGGAACACGACGTGCCCGACTGGTACATCGGCTCCTGCAAAAAGATCAAGTACCTGTTCCCCAAGGCGCACGCGGCGGCCTATGTCATGTCGGCCATCCGACTGGGGTGGTACAAGATCCACTATCCAATGGAATTCTACGCGGCCTACCTCTCAGTCGCCCCCGGCGGTTTTGATGCAGAGGTGGTCATGGGCGGCAAGCGCCGTGTCAAAGACCTCATCTCAGAACTGGAAAAGAAGGGCGTGGACGCCACCCAGAAAGAGGAAGAACAACTCACCTGCATGCAACTGGTCTATGAAGCCATGCTGCGGGGCATACGCTTTTTGCCCGTCAATCTCAAAAAGTCGGATGCCAAATACTATCTGCCCGAAGACGGCAAGATCCGCATGCCCTTCAGTTCGCTGGGCGGCGTGGGCGAGACGGCCGCGCAAAAGATCGCAGACGCACGGGACGAAGGGGAGATCTATTCCATCGAAGACCTGCGCAACCGCGCCGGCTTGTCCCGCGCGGTCATCGACACCCTGCGCCGCGGCGGGGTGTTTGAAGGCATGACAGAGACCAACCAGATGGACATCTTTTCTTCCTTCTTCGGTTGACACGCACACATCACGCGCGCATGCGGTATTTACAAGTGGTGCAAAAATGACCACATAAAAAGGGGGGTACGGCCAAAATCCGCCGTATCCCCTCTCAATTTGGAATATATCGAGCAGTCAAAATACGATCATTTGATAAAGAAGAGCAAGAGCAGCAGCAACCACAGGTCGTCGTCTCCGTTGTCGTCACACAGCAGCCACACGCCTGCCGCCACGATCAACCATTCGGATGAAATGGGGCTTTTTTCTACCCAGCGGCCGATGCGGTGACGCATACGCGGAAGGAAGGATCTGTCTTCCTCCGGCGGGCAGGGAGGCGGAGGCGGCACGCAGTCTTCTGCAGGTTCGCCCGGTCGCTGGTCGAATATGTGACCCGCATATCCGGCGGGAATGGCAGGTGTCTCCGGCGGCTCTGACGGAGAAGAGGCCCCGTCGTAGTCTCTCATGTACATATCCCACTCCTTTCCATCATTTGCGAAACAGATCCACCAGATCTGCCGCATGCAGGATTTTGTCGATCATCTCACAGCGGCGATGACCCATATAGGGCTTTAAGGCGCACAGCATCTCCCGCTTTTTCCCCCGCCCGTGACCGTGACCGCGCGAAGGCACCGGCGAAAACACAGGCGCAAGATCTCCATTCTCTGCGGACAGTTCCGGCGATTCATCCTCGCCCTCGTCCGCCGGGCCGGAGGGACTTCTTTCTTCCTCCTCTTCCCCATATCCCCCGGACAGATCGCTCCGGGGGGCAGAGACCCCGGCCGTATTCGTGTCCGCATCGCTTGCCTGCTCCTGCTTTGACCCGTTCGCAAACAGGGAAAGCAAGCCGGAGAGCAGTTCCGGATTGCCCAACAGCTTCTCAAACGGAAACCCGCCCCGTTCTTTTTGCTCTGCCATACCTATTTCCCCCTTTTGAAACGGCTGTACATGCGCATCAGTTCGATCATGTTCAGTTTATCCGGCTCGCGCATCAGATGCCTGATCCTGGCCATGGTGTCGGCCGAGGGCGTCTCTTCGGGCAAGGTCAGCCCCATCTGTGACCCGGTCGCACGCAGATATTGCCACAGTTCCGTGTCCTCGTAGGTGGCAATGGCGGCCAGTTTTTCACGGTCAATCGTCATAGTTTCCCCTCCTCTCTCAAGGCAAACGGCAATTTGCGGCAAATTGGCATAAACCCCCGCCAAAACCGGTCGGTTTTGCCACATAAAGTCGTTTATTTCCCATCGCTTTCAGTATATGCACAGGTCATGTGCCTCGTGAAAGCATCAAGAAAGGCAAACCAATGAAAAGCGAATATCTGATCGTATCCGACACGCACGGCAAAACCGAACGCCTGCTTTCCCTCGTGCGCCGTTGCACGGGGCTGTGCGGCGTCATCTTTTTAGGGGACGGAGAAGCACAGGTCACCGCGCTTGCAGAGGCATTTCCCGACCTGTCGGTGACGGCCGTGCGCGGCAACTGCGACCTGTTCTCAGACCTGCCGCAGACACGCCTGATTACCCTGCGCGGCCACAGGTTGCTTGTGACCCATGGCCATGCCTACGGCGTCAAAATGGGACTGACGCGGCTGGCGGAAGCGGCCGCCGCACAGGGTGCGGAAGCCGCCCTTTTCGGCCATACCCATCTTCCTCTCGAGCAGCGTGTGTTTCCCACACCGGAAGGTGCATCTGTGCTGCTGTTCAATCCCGGCAGTCTGGGTCTCCCGCGGGAGGGCGCGCCGCAGTTCGGCCGCCTCGCCATAGACGAGCAGGAGATGCTGTTCAGCCACGGTACATTGCCGCCGGGCGAATGGTGAATGCATGTCTCACTTCATAATATTATGTTGAGTGTGTCGGGCGGTTCGGTCGCCTCGCATAGACGAGCGTGCATGCCGTTCGGCCACGGTATGTTGCCGCAGGGCGAACGCTGAATGGATGTCTCATATCGCGTCCGCACGCCGTTTGGTACGCCGCACTTTGAAGACAAAAGAGCAGGAAACCGTACAGAGGCAGACCCAATAGAAAAAGGGG
>CAMGGT010000188.1 GCA_946055715.1 uncultured Clostridia bacterium
TGTATTCTTCTGCTCTGTCATCCTGCTTTTGATTATTCTGCCCCGACTTAAAGCCAGAAAAGTGCAACAAATGATTCTGGATATCGGGCCGCAATGGCACAAGAGCAAAGAGGGAACGCCCACCATGGGTGGAATCGCGCCCGCCCTTGCGTGCGGGGTCGTGTGCTTGCTTTGCCTGCTGTTACCCGGCGAATTTTCGCCCTCGGAAACTGTTGGATTGACGCTGACTGTTCTCTTTGCGCTGGGCAGCGGGGCGGTCGGGGTGGTGGACGACCTCACAAAATTCCGACACCACCGAAACGGCGGCCTTACCCCCATGCAAAAGCTGGTGCTGCAGGTGGCTATCTGCGGCGCCTATCTCGCCATCATGCTGGCAAGAGGACTTGTGGGGCATTCGCTGCCCGTTCCTTTTACCTCCGTTGTGCTTTCACTCGGGCCATTCTATCTGCCCCTGATGCTGCTGTTTGCGGTCGGTACCGTCAATTTTGCCAACCTCACCGACGGCATCGACGGCCTCGCCTCCTCTGTCAACATGATCGTGGGCGGCTTTTATGTGGTGGCGGGCATTGTGATGGGGAAAAATGACCTCGTGTGCCTGGCCGCCGCCATGATGGCCTCGGCTTTTGCTTTTCTGCTATTCAACTACCATCCCGCCCGCATTTTCATGGGAGACACCGGCTCTCTGTTTTTCGGTGCCATGGCGGTGGGGTGCGGCATGCTCAGCGGGCGCCCCCTTCTGCTACTTTTTCCCGGCATCGTCTACTATCTGGAAGGGGCGTCGGTCATTCTGCAGGTTGCATGGTTCAAGATTTCCCGCGGGAAACGGCTGTTCAAAATGGCACCGCTTCACCACCACCTTGAAAAAAGCGGCTTCTGCGAAGAAAAGATCGTGTTTGTCATGACACTTCTGACGCTGATCATGTCTGTTGCGGCCGCCTTTTCGCTGTAAAGGAAACCTATCATGACCACCAAAAAACAACGGTTTTCTCTGCTCTTTTCTCCGCCGCGCCCCCTGCGTGAAATGGTGTGGAAGCGCGGCGCACCGCGCCCGGATGCACTGCTGATCTTGCTGATTTCTCTGCTGGCGCTGTTCGGCACGGTCATGATCTTCAGCGCAAGCTATGCCTATGCCGAAACGCGCTATGAAAACGGCTTCTACTTTATCGAGCGGCAGGTCATCTGGGTGGCTTTGGGGTTTGGTATCATGTATCTGGCCTCCCGCCTGTCGGCCGAACTGTACGAGACCTTCTCTCCCATTGCCTATCTGGTCACACTTGGCCTGCTTGCAGTGGTTCTGCTCATCGGCACCATCGGCAACGGCGCCCAGCGATGGATCGCCATCGGCCCCATTACCATTCAGCCCTCAGAGATCGCCAAAACCACACTGGTGATGATCCTTTCATGGTACTTTCATACATACGGAGACCGTGCGCTGGACCGTGTGCACCGCAAAAACATTCTGCTTTTCGGCACGCTGATCCCCTTCTGTCTGATCGGCAGCATCTGTCTGCTCGTCATGTTGCAGAAGCACCTCTCCGGTGTCATCATTCTGGGATGCATCGGCATCCTGGTCATTTTTCTTTCCGGGGCGGGTCTGCGCTATCTCGGCTATTGCTGCGGTGCGGCGGGCATCGGGGTGACCTGCCTTGCGCTCTTCACCGATTATACCAAACGGCGCATCACCATCTGGCTCAATCCCGAACTGTATCCCCTTGAGGGTGGCTGGCAGACGCTGCAAGGCATGATGGCCATCGGCAGCGGCGGATTCTGGGGGTTAGGACTGGGACAGAGCAAACTCAAATACAGCTATGTGTCAGAACCGGCCAACGACATGATCTTCACCATCATCTGCGAAGAACTGGGATTTCTGGGGGCGTTGGCGGTGATGGTGCTGTTTGCGCTGTTTCTGTGGCGCGGGTTTTACATTGCCTCCCGCCTCAGAGATCCCTATGCACGGCTTCTCGTGTTGGGCATCTGCACCAAAATTGCCATTCAGGTGACGCTGAATATTGCCGTGGTGACCAACACCATCCCCAACACGGGCATTTCCCTGCCGTTTTTCAGTTATGGCGGCTCATCGCTGATCATGCTGTTTGCAGAAATGGGCATTCTGCTTTCTGCTTCGCGCGAGGCAGACATCTGTCACTGACCGAAAGGAGAAACATATGCTGGTCATGTTTGCCTGCGGCGGTACCGCCGGGCACATTTACCCCGCCCTCTCCATGGCGGAATTGCTGAGAGCGGAATACAAGGATGCAGACATCGTGTTTGTCGGCACGCCGGGCGGCATGGAAAACCGTCTGATCGCCAAGGAGGGGTACCCGATCTTGCGGATCAAGGTGCGGGGGTTGGCCCGGCGACTGACATTCACGAATCTGCAAGCAGCGGCACAATGCATCGCGGCCATTCACACCTGCCGCACCTATATGAAAAAAAAGCGCCCAGATCTGGTAATCGGCACGGGGGGATATGTGAGTTTTCCTGTCATCAGGGCGGCCGCCTCGCTGCAGATCCCCTGCGCGGTACACGAATCGAACGCCCTGCCGGGACTGGCGGTGAAAATGGCGGCGCGCTCGGCCGACCGCGTGTGGCTCGGCCGCAGAGAATGTCTGGAGCGCATGAAGCACCGTGAGAACTGCGTATATACGGGTACACCCCTTCGGAAGGGATTTCTGCTTGGAAATAAACCTAAAATCCGTCAAAAAATGGGGCTGCCGGCAGACGCATTTTTTGTGCTATCGTTTGGGGGAAGTCTGGGGGCTGCGCGGCTGAACTGCGCCATCTATGAATTGTGGGAAGAGATGACCGACCCCCACATTCACTTTCTGCACATCAGCGGCGGCGACCGCAACTATCCCGGCTTTCACAAAGAAGATGCGCGCCACCGCGTCCTCCCCTACACCGACGAGATGCCCACCCTGATGCAGGCGGCAGACCTTGTCATTTGCCGTGCGGGCGCGCTGACGGTCACGGAGCTGACGGCCTGTGGTAAAGCCGCGATCCTCATCCCCTCTCCCAATGTGACCGATAACCATCAGTTCTACAACGCAGAGGGGCTCTGCCGCGTCGGCGCGGCAATGATGCTCACGGAAGAGCAGTTGACCGGCAAGCATCTCGGCATGATGATCGACGACCTGTACCGCCATCCGCAAAAGCGTCTGCAAATGGAAAAAAACGCCCGCGCCGCCGGAAAGCCGGATGCGGCTCCGGCGCTCCTCTCCGAAATGAAGGGGCTGCTTGCCCACGGTCACTCCCCTAGAAAAAGTATACTGCCCTGAATTATCATATAAGTTAGCTTGAAATTGTTAAAAAAGTTTTAACAAAAGAGATTGTCTATTGCAATGCAATTCCCGTTTGTT
>CAMGGT010000189.1 GCA_946055715.1 uncultured Clostridia bacterium
AGAATGGAAAAATCACCGATGTTGAAATCCAAAACCTGCTCGAACTAAAGAAAACCCGCGCCTTTACTCTCGCAAAGCAAATGCGCGATGCCGGATTGATGAAAGTCGTTGGACGCGGCAATGAAAAGAAATATTTGAAAGCAGAATGATAAGACAAACGCATACCACGCAAGGTTATGTGATCAACTCTGAAAAGCCGCTATCAAAGTGTGATTGACACGCCGCGATAGCGGTTTTTTCTGCCCATTTACTTTGAAAACATTGCCCCAAAGCATTGCCAAAGAGGGGCGGATGTGGTATACTGTATGTGTATGTCCAAAGGACGGTTGCCCGCGCGCAAGGCGTGGCGCACCCGCGGACAAAAGCGAAATTGTCGGAGAAAAGCCATGAAAACAGATGTTTTGATCATCGGCGCCGGCCCTGCCGGCATTTTTACGGCGGTGGAGATGCTGCGCCGCGGCAGTCGCCGCCATATCACCATCATCGAAAAAGGGCGGGACATCGAACACCGCCGCTGCCCCAAAGAACAGGTGGGGCATTGCGTTTCCTGCAAGCCCTACTGCAACATCACCACCGGCTTTTCGGGGGCGGGCGCCTTCTCGGACGGCAAGCTCTCCCTCTCGCCCGAAGTGGGCGGCAATCTGCCCACCCTCATCGGCGAAGAAGTCGCGCGTGAGACCATCCGCTATACCGACGAGATCTATCTGCAATACGGCGCGGACGACCATGTGGAAGGGCTGGGGCAGACAGAGGAAGTCAAAGAGATCCGCAAGCGCGCCATCAAGGCGGGCCTGCAACTGGTGGACTGCCCCATCCGCCATCTGGGCACAGAGCGCGCACAGCAGCTCTATCTGGCCATCGAGCATGACCTGCAGAACCGCGGGGTAGATATGTACTTCGGCCATGAATGCCTGGACCTGCTCCTGGACGGGCAGACCTGCCGCGGCGCACTCGTCTCGAACGGCAAAGAGCAGTATGAGATCGAGGCCAAGGACGTGGTGGTGGCCACCGGGCGGCGGGGCGCCGACTGGCTGGAAAAGCTCTGTGCCGACCACGGCATCGCCCACGAACCCGGCACGGTGGACATCGGCGTGCGGGTAGAGTGCCGCAACGAGGTCATGGAGCAGGTGAACAAGGTGCTGTATGAATCCAAGCTCATCGGCTATCCCCACCCCTTCAAAAACAAGGTGCGCACCTTCTGCCAGAACCCCGGCGGCTATGTCAGCCAGGAAAACTATGACAACGACCTGGCCGTGGTCAACGGCCATTCATACAAAGACCGCAAATCCGAAAACACCAATGTGGCCATTCTGGTCTCGCACAACTTTTCGGTGCCCTTCAACCAGCCCATTGCCTATGCGCAGAAGGTGGGCGAGTTGACCAACATGCTGGCAAACGGCCACATTCTGGTGCAACGCTTCGGCGACATTCTGGACGGCAAGCGCACCTGGCAGAAGGAGCTGGCACACTCCAATGTCCGCCCCACATTGCCGGATGCCGTGGCGGGTGATATCACCGCCGCCATGCCCTACCGCGCCATGACCAACATCATCAACTTCATCCAGGCGGTGGACACGGTGGTGCCGGGATTTGCCGCACCCGAAACCCTGCTGTATTCTCCGGAACTGAAATTCTATTCCAACCGGGTGAAAATGGACGAAAACTTCACCACCAGCGTCGCGGGGCTGTATTGCCTGGGTGACAGTTCCGGCTGGACCCGCGGGCTGATGATGGCCTCTGTGATGGGCGTGCTGATGGGCCGCCGCCTGGTGTGAGGGAGGCCAACGAATGAAGCTCGTCACCACCACCGCAGACCCCGCCCGCCATGGCGGCATTGCCCGTGTGCTGGCCACCATCAAAGATGCGGGGTTTGACGGTGCAGACCTCTCCTTTACTAACAGAGAGGGAGAATGGTACACCGACACCGCTGCGTATCTGCGGGCAGTGAAGGCCTCCGGACTGCCGATCCTGCAATCCCACGCGCCCTTTCCGGGCAAGCGGTACGGCGACCCGGAGTTCAGCGAAAACAGCGACCGCCTTGTGCGCCATGCCATCCGTGTGGCGGGGGAAGCGGGCGCGGGCATCATTGTGGTGCATCCCATCCATTGCCCGCCCCTGACAACGGCGGAACAGATGGCGTGGAATCTGGACTATTACCGCTCGCTTGAGCCACTTGCCCGCTCGTGCGGTGTGCGCATCGCGCTGGAAAACATGTGGAGTGTTGTGCGGGCAGACCACTTTGTGCCCAATGTCTGCTCTCTGCCGGATGAGTTCGCCCGTTATGCCGATGCGCTGGACCCGGAAGTGTTCACCTGCTGTCTTGACCTGGGGCATTTTGCCATGCTGGGCTGCCCGCCCGACAAGGCCATCCGCGAGATGGGGCACCGCGTGGGGGCACTGCATGTGCATGACAACGACTGCATCCACGACCTGCACACCCTGCCCTTTTTGGGGGAGATCAACTGGCAGAATGTGGCGCAGGCACTGGCAGACATCGACTATGCGGGGCATTTTACATTTGAGGCCATCGCGCTGGAACGCCTGCCGGACAGCGCCTTTGCCACCGGGCAAAAATTGCTGTGTGAGGTCGGCCGCCACCTGCTGGACATGATCGCCGCCTGCCGCGCAAACGCCCCCCGAAAAGTCGCGCAGAGCTGACCCCTGCCCTACCCCGCTTCGCCGGTACGGGACTTGCCGGTGCGGGATCTGCAACATTCGTGTACTCAATTTTGTCATCAATTTTTGCATACAGCAAGAAAGGAATTTACAATGAAAAAAGTTGTTACCTTCGGTGAGATCATGCTTCGTCTGGCACCCGACGGCTATCTGCGGTTTGTGCAGGTAGACCACCTGGAAGCCCTGCCCGGCGGCGGTGAGGCCAATGTGAGCGTTTCGCTGGCCAACTATGGGCTGGACAGCGTGTTTGTGACCAAACTGCCCTCCCACGAGATCGGGCAGATGGTGGTCAACCAACTGCGTCGCTATGGCGTAGACACCTCCCGCATCGTGCGCGGAGGCGACCGTGTGGGCATCTACTATTGCGAAAAGGGTGCCTCTCAGCGCCCCTCCAAGGTCATCTATGACCGCGCCCACTCTGCCATTGCAGAAGCCACCCCGTCGGATTTTGACTGGGATGCCATTTTTGAGGGGGCAGACTGGTTCCATTTCACCGGCATCACCCCGGCGCTGAACCCCACGGTGGCCGCCATCTGCATTGAGGCCTGCAAGGCCGCCCATGCCCGCGGCATCACCGTCTCCTGCGACCTCAACTACCGCAAGAAACTCTGGACGCGCGAGCAGGCCCGCGCCACCATGACCGAGATCGTGAAGTATGTGGATGTGTGCATC
>CAMGGT010000190.1 GCA_946055715.1 uncultured Clostridia bacterium
TTGTATTTGACCACCACCCCGCCGTTGAGAACGGAGGTGTGGTTGCGGTCGGAAAACTCGGGGTGGTTGGGGTGCCGTGCATGGGCGTTGTCGCAGGAGAGCATCAGACTGTCTGCCAGCAGGCGGGCACATCCCTCCGCGCCGATGCCCAGCGCGTGACACACACGCAGGAGGGTGTCGGAGAAGAAGGAAGAGTCTGCGCCCTGCTTTGTGGAGGAGCCGACCTCCTCGTTGTCAAAGACGCAGAGCAGGGGCATGCTTTCCCCGACTTTGGCGCGTCGGAAGGCAGAAAGCGCGGCGAACACACACTCCAGGTCATCCAGCCGGGGGGCGGCGATCAGGCCGTTGCAGGTCACGCCGGGCTGGGGGTTATACAGAAACAGATCATGCGAGAGAATGTCGGAGACAGGCACACCCGCTTTCTCTGCGACCAGCGCAAGCAGCCCGCCCTTGTGGGCGGCGGTGCCGAACACCGGCAACATGTCCACGGCGGGGTCATATTTGGCGTTTTCGTTGGCGGCGCGGTTCATGTGGATGGCCACATGAGGGATGATCGCCACCGGCTCTTCCAGGTCAACCGTTTTCACGGCCATGCCCTCGGGGGTGCGCAGGCACACGCGCCCTGCCACCGAGAGGGGGCGATCCATCCAGGAGGCGCACAGCATGCCGCCGTATTTTTCGGTGGAGAGGCGGACATACCACTCGTCGCACAACTCGGGGTTTTCCTTGATTTTGAAGGCGGGGCTGTCGCAATGCACCGCCGCGGGCATGAAACCGCGCGGTTCCTTTTCGGGGACGGAAAAGGCAATAAGCGACGAGCCGTTTCTCGTCACAAAATACCGTCCGCCGGGGGCGACCTCCCATTTTTCGTTTTCGGAGAGGGGGGTATAGCCGTCATTTTGCAAAACTGAGGCGATCTGCGCCACCGTATGGAAGGCAGTCGGGCAGGCGCGGATGAAATCAAAGAGTGCTTGGTTGGGGTTCATACGATCATTCCTTTCCGTTTTTGGGGGTATTATTCCGATGCTTTTGGGTGTATTGATGCCGCGGTATGGGTTGCAAAGCATGGCCGCGGTGTTCTTTTCATTATCATCATACCACAGGCGGGCGCGTTTGGCAAGATGCGGTGTGCGGCCGTCATTTGTGGGTCACAGAGAAACGGAAGTGGCGCTTTTACATGCCGGGCACATGCATCATCGGCTGTACAGCAGGCCCACCAACCGTTGGCTGACAGAGCGCGGCAACAGCTTTACCAGCAGACAGCACGCCCGATAGCCGATCCCGACGGTGCAGATGGGTCTGCACCGCTTTGGGCGGGCAACGCGCGCGACGAACCGTCCGACCGCCTCCGGGGGCATGCCCCGCTGTTCGTCCCGTTCCATGCGCGCCACAGAACGGCCGATGCGGCCGCCGTAGATGGCATCTCCTTCGGCTGTTTTTTCACGCGCTGCGGTGAAACCCGTGCGGATGTCGCCCGGCTGTACCGCGCAGACACCGATGTGAAACGGGCGCAGTTCGTTTGCCAGCGCAAGCGTGTAGGCGTTGACGGCCGCTTTGGTGGCAGAATAGTATGTCTGAAAGGGAATGGGAATGGACGCGGCCACAGAGCTGATGTTGATGATCCGTCCGCCCCCTGCCGTGCGCATATGCGGGATGACCGCGTGATTGAAGTTGACCATGCCGAAAAAGTTGGTGTCAAACTGGCGTTTGGCATCGGCCGTTTGGGTGAACTCCACCGCGCCCGAAATGCCAAACCCGGCATCGTTCACAAGCAGGTCGATCTTCCCCTGTTCGGCAATCACTTGCCCGACGGCACGCCCGACGGCTTGCTCGTCCGTCACATCCGCCTTCAGGTGCAGCATGCCCTCGGCGTCACAGTCGTGGCGGCTGATTGTATACACGGTATACCCGGCGTCCCGCAGCGCCAGTGCCGTTGCCCGGCCGATGCCGCTTGTGCCGCCCGTGACGACGGCCACCTTTTTGCCCATATGTTGCTTCCTCCGTGTTGATTTCACCTGTTATCTTATCGCACGGCGGGCGGAAAGTCAATGGTAAAGATGCGCGCATTTTGCGGTTCGGGGCGGGCCGGGGCAGACCGCTTGCGCCCACGCCGCCCCCCAAAACGAAAAAAAATTGACTGTCCCGGGCAGAGGGTGTATAATCGCATTACAGAATAATGCCATATTGCCATGGGGAGGACAAAATGGACACAGAGTTTGTCAACATCACGCCGGAGAATCTCGCAGACGAGCATCTTTGCTGCATCATCCGCACCAAAGTGCCGCACCCGGGTGTAGAAGCCAAACGCGCATGGCTGGCAGAGCGGCTCAAAGAAGGGCATGTCTTGCGCAAGCTGAATGCCAAAGCCACCGTTTTTGTCGAATATGCGCCGCTTGAGACGGCATGGGTGCCTGTTCTGGGTGACAATTACCTCTACCTGTATTGCCTGTGGGTGGAAAGCGCCTGCAGGGGAAAAGGGTACGGGCGGGCGCTGATGGAGCATTGCCTTGCGGATGCAAAAAGCCGCGGCAAGTCCGGCGTGTGCATGCTGGGGGCAAACAAGCAGAAATCCTGGCTTTCCGACCAGGCATTTGCCAAAAAGTACGGCTTTGAGGTGGTGGACACCACCGCATACGGTTATGACCTGCTGTCCCTCTCTTTTGACGGTACATTGCCGCGGTTTGCGCCGGGGGCAAAGCAGGGAAGCATTGAAAGCGAGGCGCTGACGGTTTATTATGACAGGCAGTGCCCCTATGTGCATCATGCCATCGAGACGACCCGCCGGTATTGTGACGAAAACCATGTGCCCGTCGATTTCCGGGAGGTCGACACCCTCGAAAAAGCAAAGAACCTGCCTTGCGTATTCAACAACTTTGCTGTGTTTTATAAAGGAAAATTTGAGACGACCAACCTGCCGGATGCGGCCACCCTGCAAAGAATCCTGCGAAAATGATACTGTCTGTGGCTGGCAGTTTTGCTTGACGGCGAAGGGAGAGGTTCGTTTTGAGCCGGTTGGAAAAAGCCAAAACAATATTTATAATGGGCGGGAGAGAGGCCGTTTGTTGCAAATGGCCTCTCTCCCGCTGTTTATTCTGAAAGGGCACACCTCATCCACGAAGTGCAACCGCCCACGGCAGTTGCTGGGTGAAATTCGCCTTCGGTGAGTGAAATTTGCCGCAAGCGGACAGGGAGGTGCCTGCGGTTGGATATTTCGTCTTTTTTCGTAGGGGCAGATTGCATATCCGCTCGCAACAATGCATGATTTTTTGCTTTTGTATCCGCTTGCTCCTTCCACCGCTTCGCGGTCCCCCTCCCTCCCGGAGGGAGGCGTAAAGAATCT
>CAMGGT010000191.1 GCA_946055715.1 uncultured Clostridia bacterium
TGTACTGGATCTTCCAGTCGGTGCTGGCGCTGATTCAGATGATCATCCTCAACAAGCTGATGCCCATGCCCACCTTCACCGAAGAAGAGATCCAGGCCTACAAAAAGTCGCTGAATGAACGCCCCGCCGCCAACCGCGACCCCAACCGTCCCCGTCCCCGTTCTTTGCACCACATCGACGACGATGACGACGACATCCCCGCGCCCGCGCCCAGAATCGAGGCCAACAAGCGCAACCCCAACACCAGCAAAAAGAAAGCCAAGAACTATGACGAGCGCCAACGGCAGGCCGCGCGTGAGGAAGCGCGCGTCAACCGCGAACAGCGCAAAGAGGAAGAAAGAGCGGCGGCAGAAGAAAAACGCCTGACCGCAAAAGAAGAACAAGCGGATGACCCGGACGACACAACGCCCGCGCAGGTCACAACTGACCCCGCAGTTGATGTGACAGAGGCAGAAAACACGACCCCTGCCGAAAGCACATCCCCCGCAGACGACGATTCCACCGAAAAGGCCGACGGCTGATTGCCCGCGGCCAATCTACGAAAAAGAGGAAAGCAACCGTGTTAAAAGAAGTGACAGCTTCCGGAAAAGACATAATGGAAGCAAAAGAAAACGCCCGCAAAGCTCTGGGGGCAGACGAACTGGCCGATGTCAACTATGAGATCCTGCACGCCGGCAGCAAGGGCATCTTCGGCCTGATCGGCGTCAAGCTCGCCATGGTCAAGGCCACGATGGAGATTCCCGACCCTGCCCCCCGCCGCGAGCGCCGCAAAGAAAGCGCCCCCGCCCCGCAGGCACCTGCCGCAGAGGCACCGGCAACTGCCCCCACGGCAGATGCACCCAAAAAGAACGGCAATCGCCGTCACCGCGGCCGCGGCCGCGGCAACGCCGCCGCAACGACAGAAGACCGTCCGCGCCGCGCACCGGTAGAAAAGGCCACAGCCGTATTCGAGTCTGAACTGAAATTTGAACCGCGCGAAGTGGCCCCCGGCCAGGACAAATCCTATGATTTTGTCTGCAAACTGGTAGAAAACCTGGGCATTGATGCCAAGGTGGAACTGCTTGCCTGCGATGACGGCACCCGCCGCATCGACATCAAGGGCGAGGCCGCCTCTCTGCTCATCGGCCACCACGGCGACACGCTGGATGCCGTGCAGTACCTGGCCAACCTGGCCAGCGCACAGAAGAACGAGGAAGGCGAGCGCGACAAATCCCGCGTGACGGTCAACATCGAGGGCTATCGCGCCAAGCGCGAAGAGACCCTGCGCACGCTGGCGCGCGCCATGTCGGCAAAGGCCCTGCGCACCCACCGCCCGGTCATGCTGGAGCCCATGAGCCCCTATGAACGCCGCATCATCCACTCTGAAGTGCAAAGCATCGAAGGGGTGTATACCAATTCCGTCGGCTCGGAAAACAACCGCAAGGTGGTCATCTATCCCGAAAAAAAGGGAGCCCCCCGCACCGATGAAGCCGCCGACACGGCCGCAAACAAAGAAGTCACCGAGCCCGCCGAAGCCGCTGTCAACACAGTCGAAGCAGAGGCCGCTGTCGACACCCACGACGCGGACACTTCACTTTGATGTTTGCCACCGATACCATTGCAGCCATTTCAACCCCGCCCGGCAAGGGCGGGGTTGCCATTATCCGCATCAGCGGGGAGGCCGCCTTTGAGATTGCCGAGCGGTGCTTTGCGCCGCGCTCCGGCAAGCCCCTGTCTGCCTATCCTGCCCGCCATGCCGTGTATGGCTGTATCCTGTCCGAAAACCGCCCCATTGACGACGGCCTTGCCGTGCGCTTCCCCGCCCCTGCCTCCTATACAGGCGAGAATATGGTGGAGATCTGCTGTCACGGCGGCATCCTGCTGACCCAAAAGGTGCTGGAAGAAACCTTTGCGCAGGGGGCAGTGCAGGCCGCGCCGGGAGAATTTACCCGCCGCGCCTTTGTCAACGGCAAGCTGTCTCTGTCGCGTGCAGAGGCGGTGGGCCGCCTGCTGGAAGCCCAAACCGAGGCGCAGATGAAACTGGCCGCACCCGATGCCACGGATGCCCTGGAAGGCGAGGTCGGGGCAATCTACGGGCTTTTGCTGTCTCTGCTCTCTTCCCTGTTTGCCGACATTGACTATCCCGAAGAAGACCTGGGCGAACTCTCCGTGGAGGAGATCCTCTCCCGCCTGCGGGAAGCACAGACGCGGCTGGATGCCCTGCTGGCCACCTACCGCACGGGGCACGCCATCGCCGAGGGCATCCCGTGTGTGATCTGCGGCCGCCCGAATGTGGGCAAAAGCTCTCTCTATAACCTGCTGTGCGGTGAAGACCGCGCCATTGTCACAAGTGAAGCGGGCACCACCCGCGACGTGCTGGAAAAGACCGTTGCCTGCGGGCAGGTAACATTGCTGTTATGTGATACGGCGGGCTTGCGCGACGCCGAAAGCGCCGCCGAAAAGATCGGCGTGGAGCGCTCCCGCGCGCGCATCAAAGAGGCCGAGCTGATCTTTGCGGTGTTTGACGCCTCTGCCCCTCTCACAGAAGAAGACCGCGCATTGCTTGAAGAGTTGGCCGCGCGCCGCGATGTCTGCCGCGTGGGCATCCTCAACAAGACCGACCTGCCGGCCGTGCTTGCCCCCGCCGACATTGCCCCCGCCTGCGACGAGGTGTTGTCTCTTTCGGCCCTGACGGGGGACAAACAGCCCCTGTGCGAACTGGTAGAAAAGCTCTTTCTGTCTGAACGCATCACCCCCGGCCACCGCGCCATTCTTTCGGGTGCGCGGCAAGCCGCCGCCGTGCGCCGCGCCGCGGAATGTGTACAGTCGGCGCAGGCCGCGTTTGCGGCCGGGTTTGCCCACGATGTGGCCGCCTCTGACATAGAACGCGCCCTTTCCGCTTTGGGCGAGATCAGCGGGCGGGAGGTCTCGGAGCAGATCGTGGCCGATATTTTTTCGCATTTCTGCGTGGGAAAATAACGCCGTCTGCGTGGGTATGATATGGGTGAGGCCTTTTTGAAAAAAGGCCCTCCCCCACACCCCCTCTCAAAAACTTCTCGTGAAGGATGTGTAGGAATATCATCAACCAATCTCTTCGGCATAGTAAAAAGCAAAAGAAAACTGCAGTCCGACGGGAGGATTTGTGCCTCCCCTGCAACGGCAAATCGAAACAGCAGACAGTTTTTGAATCCCCCATGGCATAGGAACAATATCTTGTCAAGGGTTACTCAAAAACGAACAAGGCGATGTTGCATCAACAACATCACCTTGTGCACATGAGCGGTACATTGTTTAACCGAACTATCACCCGCACTTTTTCCCTAGGCGTCTCCT
>CAMGGT010000192.1 GCA_946055715.1 uncultured Clostridia bacterium
AAAAACGAGGAAAAACGCACGCCCCATTTCAGCCATGCGCTGGCAGAGTCGGTCCTATCGGTGGACTATGCCCAGAACCTGATCGTAGTCAAAACCGATTCGGGCATGGCAGGGGCTGTTGCCACCTGCATCGACTCCATCCATTCGCCGGACATCATCGGCTGCGTGGCGGGGGACGATGCCATTCTCGTGGTGACCCGCGACCTTGCAAAGACGGAAGAACTTTGCATGTGCATGAGAGAGGATTTGCAAAAGGCCTGACTTGGGCGGATAACGGATAGGGAGGGAGCGTGCAGCATGCTCTTGTCACTTCACATTGAAAATATTGCACTCATCCGTAAACTGGAGATCGATTTCGGTCCGCACTTCAATGTTCTGACGGGTGAGACGGGGGCAGGCAAGTCGATCCTCATTGACAGCATCGGGCTGTTGCTGGGCGACCGGTTTGACAAGTCGCTCATCCGCACGGGAGAAACGGAGGCCACTGTCTCCTGCCTTTTGTGCGAACTGGCTGAGGATACGCTTTCACAACTCGGCGAGATGGGTATATCCCCGGACGAGGACGGTTGCGTGCAGCTTTCCCGCTGTGTCAGCGCAGACGGTCGATCCCGTGCGCGCATCAACGGCATTTCCGTGTCGCTGACGCAACTGAAAAGCGTTGGTGAGGCCGCCATCAGCATTCTGGGGCAGGGCGACCATCAACTGCTCAGAGATGAGACGGCCTACCGCGCTTTTCTGGATCGGTTTGCGGATGACCATAAGGAGCTGGATGCCTATGACGACATCTACCGGCAGTATACCGCCGTGTCTGCGGAGATGACGAAGCTCTCGGGAGATGAAAGCGAGCGCATCCGCAAGATGGACATGCTTCGCTATCAGCTCCGGGAGATCGAAGAACTGAAACTGACCCCCGGTGAGGACCGGCGCCTGCTGGAGGAAGAGCAGGTGGTCAAGAGTGCGGAGCGCATCGAAAAGAACGCCCGGTATGCCTACACCGCCCTCAAAGGGGCAGAGAAGGCCAATGTGTTGCTTTGGCTGGAAAAGAGCGCCGCGGCACTTGAAAAACTGGGGGATGTGGTACCGGATGCCGCCGCCATGGCGGAACAGTTAAAAGAATGTGCCTATAAAGCGGAGGATGTGGCCGGGCAGGTCTATGACCTGTTGGCCTTTCATCATGACGAAGACCCCGAGGCGGTGCTGGACCGTCTGGAGACCCGTCTGGCCGCAATTGAGCGT
Organism: uncultured Clostridia bacterium; assembly: GCA_946055715.1. Taxonomy (GTDB): domain Bacteria; phylum Bacillota; class Clostridia; order Oscillospirales; family CAG-272; genus UBA1740. The sequence goes on from CAMGGT010000192.1 coordinate 1,237, forward strand.
CTGAAAAAAAAGTACGGCGCTTCTGTGGATGAGATACTCACCTATGCCGCAAAGGTCCGCGGCGAGTTGCAGACGCTTTCCTGCGCGGATGACAGACTGATCGAACTGCAGCAGCAAAAACAGCGGCTGGAAGAGCAACTGGAAGAAAAGGCCACCCGCTTGCATGAAGTGCGCGTGGCGGCGGCCGATGCACTCTCTGCCAGGATCGTGGAGACGCTTCGCTATCTGGATATGGAGAATGTCGCGTTTTCCGTGGAGGTGAACCGCTTGCCGCAGACGAAAGAAGGAAACTACCGTGCGCACGGTTGCGACGATGTCGGCTTTTTGATCAGCGCCAACAAGGGGGAAGCCAAGCGCTCGCTGGCCAAGGTTGCCTCCGGCGGCGAACTTGCACGCATCATGCTGGCCATGCAGACGGCCATTTCCGGTCGGGAAAATGTCCGCACCTTTATTTTTGATGAGATCGACACCGGCGTGTCCGGCAAAACGGCGCGAAAGCTGGGTGTCAAACTGCTGTCTTTGTCGCGGTCTGTACAGGTGCTGTGCGTGACCCATTCGGCACAGGTGGCTTCGCTTTCAGATGCTCATTATAAGATCAGCAAGCACAGCGACGGAGAACGGACACAAACACAGGTCGTGCTTCTGGATGAGGGTGGCCGTCTGGACGAGATTTCGCGCATTATGGGCGGCATATCCGTCACCGAGGCACAGCGCCGTGCCGCCGCCGAAATGATCGGAGAGAGGGAGACCGTCCTCTCCGGGTTCTAAATTGCCGCTCACCTGCATACACTGAAAAGTGAATGATAAGCGGGGGTGAGCGCATGCAGACACTGACACAGCGGCTGAAAGAAGCGGGCATTGCCTTTCATGTGAATGTGCCGCTTTGTCAATATACCACCTTTCACATCGGCGGGGCCGCGTCCTGCATGGCTTTTCCGAAAACGGCCGAACAGATCCGCCTGGCGGCAGAGGCGGCCGCGTCGGCCGATCTGCCCTGTCGGATACTGGGCAACGGATCCAATATTCTCGCCCCGGACGAGGGCGTGGACGGCCTTGTCATCTGCATGAAGCACATGCAAAAATGTGCATTTTACGATGGATTTTTCGTGGCAGAAGCAGGGAAAAACCTATCTCTGTTTCTGCGGGAAGCCGCGCGCGCCGGTTATGGCGGCGCGGAAGAACTCTGCGGCATTCCCGCCACGGTCGGCGGCGCCGTATGCATGAACGCAGGCGCCTTCGGAAAAGAAATCTCGGCATTTGTGCGGGAGGTGCAGGTGCTTGACCCACAGTCGATGACCTTCCGCCGGCTGGCACCCGAGGCACTGTCGTTTGCCTATCGGCACAGTTCATTGCAGGAAAGCGGCGAGATCCTGTGCAGTGCCTCCATTGCACTCTCCCCAACAGACACAGATGATGCCCTGCGCAGAATGCAGGATTTTACCCGCCGCAGGCAGGCCGCACAGCCGCGCCAACCCAGCGCGGGCAGCTTTTTCCGCCGGGAGCCGGACTGCATTCCCGCCCGGTTGATGGACTTGTGCGGTCTTAAGGGTATGCGCGTCGGAGATGCCGCCATCTCCGAAAAGCATGCCGGCTTTATCGTCAATCTGGCCGCCGCCACGGCGGCAGATGTGCGCGCATTGGCGCAAGCAGCCGAACGCGCCGTACAGGACAGATTTGGCGTGCGCATGTGTCCGGAGGTAAAGATCTGGTAAAAAAGAGAAGAACGGAGACAGTCATGTCATTTTCCCAGGAAGTCAAAGCACAGATCTGCGCAGAAGAACTCCCCCGCAATTGCTGTGCCAAATCTTTTGTGACGGGGGTACTCGTCTCAAAAGCCACGGTCGTGGGCAAGGATATCTCTGTCAATATATACGGTGCTGCGGCGGCCGACTATATCGGCCATGCCATTTTTACCTGTTACGGACAGCACCCGGAGGTCCGCAAGGACAAGTCCTCGGGGGTGGCACGCACGCTGGTGTTTTCGTCTGCCGGTGCCATGCGCCTGCTGGATGAAACCGAGGGCGGGGGAGATGAGCCGCTTGTGCATTTTCGCTGTCCGCTC
>CAMGGT010000193.1 GCA_946055715.1 uncultured Clostridia bacterium
GCAAAAGCAAAGCAGCTTGCCTTATTGCGGGCGGATATGGAATCTGCCCCTACGAAAAAAGGCGAAATATCACGCCGCATATGCTCGGATAAAACACAAAGCAAGCGCGCTCTGCCATGCGGCAGAGCGCGCTTGCGTTTCTTTGAAGCATTGACGAATTTAGATGCTTGAAGATCGACAGGCCAACACTTGAAGACTGACAGCCCGCCCCAAGGGATGCAAAGCGCCTTGCGGCTTTGCAGGCCACCGCGTCCAATGCCCATCAGACACCGGTCACGCGTAGCAGGGCCACGGTCATATCGTCGGTGGCACCATCTCTTTCTGCCGCCCCGGCGAGAATGCGCCGCGCCGTGTTGTCAAGCGCTTCGTCTCCCCAGTCGGCAGAGAGCAGGCCGGTCAGCCAGCCGGCATCTTCCGGGGAGGCGCTGACGCCGTCTGAAAGCAAAACGATGACATCCCCCTCTTCCACGCGGAAGCGTACCCGCTCGGTGTCCGGGGCTTTCATCAGCCCCAGCGGAATGGTTTTGGAACGGATGCGGAACAGCTGACTGCCGCGCTTGACATAGGAGGGTGCCGCGCCGCCTTTGAGAAAGACCGCGTCGCCATACAGCATGTCCACCGTGACCATATCCAGCGTGGCGCTGCGCTCGCCCGCACCTGAGCGGAGCAGACTGTTGAGCATGCGGACGGCCGTGGCGGTCGTGCAACCCGCCGCCAGCATCTTTTCCATAAAAACGCCGCACAGCCCGGAGCAAAGGGAGGCGTCCTCGCCGGTGCCCATACCGTCCGAAAGCAGGGCGCAAAAGCCGTCGTCGGTATCCTCGAAAAAACGAACCGAGTCGCCCGATGTGCTTTCGGGGTCGGCGGCGCGCATGGCCACCGCGGTGGAAACGGCCAGCCGACGGCGCGCGGTGGCGGTGAGGGTGTACAGTCCATCCGACTCCGCTACCGAAGGCAATGTCATCAAACAGCCGCAAACCCCCTCCAATTCTTTCTGAATTTGGGGGAGAGCCGCCTCAGAAGGCAGAGAAGAAAGCCCGGCGGCCAACACCGTCTTTCGCTTTGCCCCCACCACCGAAACCGCCTCGGCGCGGCAACCATGCGCCCGCAGGATCTTTTTGACCTCTGCGGTCAGGCGCGGGTCTTCGCGGTGAGAGAAACGGTCGGCGCGCACCGCATCGCGCAGCATGCCCGCCACCATCTCATATTCAAGCGAGGCGTCCTCGGCCTCTGCCCGCTCGGTGCCCGCACGCAGACAGTCTCCCGCGGCTTCGCGCACGGCGGCATACAGCTCGTCCGCCCTGCCGCAGGCCTGCCGCAGGCCGTCGGAGAGCAGGCCGTCTTCCAGCGGTTCGCCCGCGCTCATGCGCTCGCTGACGGCAGAGAGCAGGGCGGCGGCAGGCGCGCCTTTCTCTTCCCAGCAAGCGGCGTATTTGTCGCACCCGGTACAGAACCGACCGCAGGCCTCCGCGCACACCTCGCCGCAGGCCGTAGGCGAGGGTTTGGCGGCGTTGGCGCGGTAGGTGCCAAACACCTTGGACAGAGAAGAAAACGCCCCCGACAGCCGCATCATGCGGCTGTCCGCCGTCTCGGCCCCCATGGCCTTCATCTCGGAGAGCAGGTCGCCGGACAGTTTGCGCCGCCCGCGCTCGCCCACCTGTTCCGAGTTTTTGCCCATCAACTGCAAAAACGGCCAGGACAGTAGTGTAGCCGCACACACTTCCGGAAAGACAGACAAAAAGCCCGTAAGACCGCCGATAAACGAGGTCCATACTGCCCCCGCGCCTGCCGCAAGACCCAATGCGAAGAAACCGCCCACCGGCCACAGTACGCCGCTGACAACTCCCAAAAGGCCAAATGCCGGCGCGTACAGCGGCGTGACCGAAGCGGCGCAGGCAAGGCCGACCACCAGCCCGTGCAACGCCCCGAACCGCCGCGCGGCATACAGCGCCACCGCCCCGGCGAGAAACAGCCCAAGTGACAGACCGAACACTTCAATTGTGCCAAGAGAAAAGCAAACAGCCGCGCAAAGGGCACAACCCCCCGCCCAAAACAGCCATTTTGCCACCCTTGTGTCATATGTCAGCGGCGCTCTGCCGCACAATGCATCAAAATCGGGCATGTGATCCAGCCCTGCCGCAAACAAAAAACAGCAGAGCGGGCACCCCACCAGCATGACCGCCCCAAACAGCAGAGAGGTCCGGTTCAGTCCGCCCACGATCAGCTGGTACGCCCCTGCCGCCAGGCCGCACAGGCAAGCGGCGGCAACGCGCAGTTCCACGCGCTCTGAAAAGAAGGCGGCGCAATCAGGCAGCCACTTTCTGTCCTTGCCCGGCAAACTGAACAACAGCCGCAGGGTGACTCCCAGCAGGCACACCACCCCATAGACCCAACCGACGCTTCCCAGCGTCAGCACCCCTGCCAACAGGCCGATGCCGGTGGCGGGCAGATGGCGTTTGCGGGCGCACAGCAGTCCCACGCCCATGGGAATGGCTCCGAACACCACCGGCGTGCGCGCCAGCAGAAATCCCACCAGCACGGCCAGCAGCTCTGCCAACACCGCCCGTGCGGTGTACCCGCCTTCCCGCAGGCGGGCTATGTAGCGACCGAAAAACCGCTCCTTTTTCTTTTCGGCGGGGGGAGCGCCGGCCGCCGTGTCAAACTCTCTGACATCCATTTTCCAACATACCGTCCTTTGCATCAAAATGTGATTCTTTCGGTCGGCCGATCTGCCAACCGGCAACCCTTGTTTCGGTTTCGGGCACAGTATAGCATGTCCCCCTCGCCGCTTTTTGTCAAAAGAGGCAGAATCACAAAAAGATTTTCATGGAATATTTCTCCCCCCAAAAAGACGATTTTTCAGGCGGCATTTATGCGTCAAAAAATCCGCAAAAACAATGAAAGATCACGCGCTCCCACTCCTTTGTCCCCCTTCTTTTCTTTCTCTTCTTGCCCCCTTGCCTCGCCCGCGTCATCAAAAACCGACGGGTTTTTCCTCCGCTTTCCCTGCCCGCCCACGGAGCGCGTTGCGTTCTGCCGGTTTTGTCTTTTCTTTTGGTCTTCTTCTTTGTTTGCCCCGATGCCGGCCCGCTTGGTTGCGGTTTTTGTTTCTTTGGCTTTTTCTGTTTTGGACTGTTTCTTTCCGATTTCGTTTTTTGTGTTTTTCTTTTTCTCTTGTTCTGTTTTTTGTGCGCCAAAACAAAAAACCGGCCGTTTTCTCTGCGGAAAACAGTCGGTTTTTGTTGCCGGGTTATGAGGGGCAGGTTGCCTGCCG
>CAMGGT010000194.1 GCA_946055715.1 uncultured Clostridia bacterium
GGCGGCATACGCTTTTTCGTGTTCCCGCCACAAAAAGGACTTTTTGACACCGCAGTCGATCATATCCCACGGCAGGATCTCGTCCTTTGCAAACGGGCGGTTGGCATAAAACGAAGGGTCGATGCCCGCGCGGGCAAATCTGTCCATCCATCCGTCATAGTCAAAACATTCGTCCCAGGCGTCGAAGCACACGCCCTCCTCGGCCGCAAGCGCCAGCACGCGGGACAGGCGGCGGTCGCCTCTGGCAAAGATGGCCTCCACGCGGGACACATGCGCATCATGCCAGTTGAAGCGGACATGCTTGTTGCGAATGACGGAACGGAGCAACGCCTGCTTGCGCTCCATCTCTTCCAGGGTGTCCTGCCCCTCCCATTGAAAGGCGGTGAAGGGCTTGGGCACAAAGCAGGAGACGCTGACCGTAACATTGACAGAACGGTTGCGTTCCTGTTTGGGCAAAGAGTAATACACATCCACCACGCGGTCTGCCAGGCGGGCAATGCCCTCCAGGTCCTCGTCCGTTTCGGTGGGCAGGCCCTGCATAAAATAGAGTTTGACGCTGCCCTTTCCGGCGCGGAAGGCGATCTCGGCAGAGCGCATCAGGTCGGCTTCGCACACATTTTTGTTGATGACGTCGCGCAGGCGTTGGGTGCCCGCCTCGGGCGCAAAGGTGATGCCGCTGGCGCGCACGGAAGAGACCTTCTGCATCAGGCGCTCCCCAAAGGAATCGATGCGCAGTGAAGGCAAAGACAGCCCCACATGGGCGGGGTTCGTCCAGGCAAGCAGGTCGTCCGTCAGCTCTTCCAGGCGGGAATAATCCGAGATGCTGAGGGTGATCATGGACACCTCGTCATAGCCGCTGTTTTCGTACAGGCACTTTGCCTGTTCGCAAAGGGTCTGCGGGGTCTTCTCGCGAATGGGGCGGTACACCATGCCCGCCTGGCAGAAGCGGCATCCGCGGATACAGCCGCGGCTGACCTCGATGACGGTGCGGTCGTGGACAGTTTCGATATAGGGCAAAACGAACTGTTTGGGATAGGGCGATCTGTCGAAATCTTCGACTATGCGCTTGGTGACCCGCTCCGGCACATCCGAAAAGCGGGGGGTAATGGCACGGATGGTGCCGTTTTCGTTGTAGGAGATGTCATACAAAGACGGCACATAAAAGCCCTTCAGACGGGAGGCGCGGCGCAGAAAGGCAGACTTGGTATAGCTGCCGTCTGCCTTCATGTCCATATACAGGCGGCAGAGTTCGGGCAGGGCTTCCTCGCCTTCTCCGATGGAGAAGATGTCAAAGAAGTCGGCCACCGGCTCGGCATTGTAGGTGCAGGGGCCGCCGCCCAGGATCACGGGGGCATCCTCTCCGCGCTCGGAGGCAAACAGCGGAATTCCCGCCAGTTTCATCATCCGCAGGGCGGTGGTATAGCACAATTCGTATTGCAGGGTAAAGGCCACGATCTCAAAATCGGAGATGGGGTCGCCGCTCTCGTGGGCGGTCAGCGGCAGGCCGTATTTGCACATCTGCTCGTCCATATCCTTCCAGGGGGCATAGACGCGCTCGCACTGCACGCCCTCGGTTTGGTTGAGGACATGGTAAAGCAGGCGCACACCGAGGTTGGACATGCCGATCTCATATGTGTCGGGAAAGCAGAAGGCCACCCGCATCTTCACTTGCTCGCGCGGTTTGACGATCTGGCCGTATTCTCCGCCGATGTACCGCCCCGGTTTGGAGACGGAGCGCAAAACGGCGGCTCTTTTTTGCTCTTGGGTCATTTTGTTGTCCTTTCGTCTTTTTCCTGTTTGGGGGTCGGCTCGGTCTCTGCCCGGTGTTCGTGCATGACCACCTCCGTGGCCGCAATGGCGGGAAGTGTAAAGAGCAACTGGCAGATGACGGCCGCAAACGGCAGACACCCCATCCCGGCCGCGGACAGAAGCGCGCAGATGAGGGCGGTTGCGGGGACGCTGATGATCGAGAAGAGGGGCAACAGGCGTTGGAGGCGGATGTATGCCCCGAACAGAAAGCGGGTGGCATACATCTTTTTGGGGGCAATGCCGTATGCAACAAGGCCGGAAGAGACCTCCGGGATGGCCTCTGCGGCTTCGGTGCGCACACGCAGAACACCAAGCGACCCCTTTTCAAGACAAGACAGCCGCTCCATCATGTCGGGATGGATGTTGGGGTCGGCGGTGCGAAGCAGCACCCGCACCCCCCGCTTGCGCAGGCGGTTGACATATGTCTCAAAGTCACGGCTGATGTGATAACGCAGGTAGAGTTTGGCATACCCCACATCGCCCACCGCCACAAACAGCACCGCGATCTCGGGGTCGCGCAGTTGCTGTTCGTCCTCGGGGTCATAGTAGAAAGAAATGCCGTTTTCTTCCATGAAGGCACCGCGCCCCACATAAAACCGCTCGCCGTCGATGTCGGCCACGATTCCCTGCTCTTCGATCTGAAGTACGCTGACATAGGGTGCGGCGGCCGCCGCCCCGCCCGACACGGTGAAGGCGCCGCACAGCGGGCCGCCTACCACGCGGAAGAGGGCAGAAAGATTTTCAAACAGTTTGTCGACCCGCTGTTCTCCGCTGAGCTTGATCTTGACGATCTCCACGGAAGCGGGCGGGAAGGCCTCTGTATCCGACAGACACAGCACATCTGCCTCTGCCAGCTCATACACCGCCGTTTCTCCCGCGACGGTCATACGCTGGGCTTTGAGCGCCATGCCCAGCCGACAGATGCCCCATGTGTGAATGAACAGGGGCACAAGCGGCAAGGAGCTTGCCAGCAACAGCAGCAAAAGTCCAATGGGGGAGGGCTGTCTGAGAATGGCGGCGCGGACGGCAAACAGCACCGAGACGCCCGCCGCCAACACCGAAGCGTACAGACCGGCGCGCGGCTGGCAGTAGGTGTCTTCCAGACGGCGCAGAAAATCATCCGTTTGGGTAAAGCGGGCGCAACTGAGGGCCAGCCGGGGCGGGTCTTCTGCATCGGCAAATGCCTGTGCCGCGTCCGGCATGTCTGCCACCGAACGAAGTACCGAAGCGGTGCCGCACCGACTGTTGATGCAGATCTCTGCCGATGTGAGGGCAGACTGGCACAGCAACAAACGGGAGAACTGTGCCATGGTCAGAAGGAAGGTGGCGGGGAGCGCCACCGGATAAAACGGCAGGCGCACCAGAGCCGCAACCAAAAGATACAAGGCAGACAAAGCGGCAGATGCGACCACCGCAAGCTGCATGGTAAACAGGCGGCTTTGCCGCAGACGGTCAATGGCGCGG
>CAMGGT010000195.1 GCA_946055715.1 uncultured Clostridia bacterium
CCGTTGGCAGAAGAACTCCTGCGTATACAGTCCCGTGAGGCGGTCAAACTTGAACTGGTTGATCATGGCGGCCGTTTCGCGCAGTTTGATGATGCCGGCAACCCGGTGCAGAATGACCTGCGGGCGATAGGGCTTGGGCACAAAATCGGTGGCGCCGTGCGCCAATGCGTCCACCTCGTCGTTTTCGTCGCCGCTTTGCGTGGTGATGATCACGGGGATGAGCGCAAGCTCTTTGTCCTGCTTGATCTTCTCCAGAAATGTGTAGCCGTCCATGACGGGCATCATCACATCCAGAAGGATGAGGGCGATGCTGTCTTTGTTTTCATTTAAGACCTTCAGTGCTTGCAGACCGTTTTCTGCCTGAAGTACCGAATACTGTTCGGAGAGTATGTCTGTCAGCAATTCGCGGTTGATGGCGTTATCTTCTACCACCAGTATCTGCTTTTGCGGTGCCATATCAAATACCTCGATTCTGTGATCACTGAAAATGTAAATACGGCGAAGTCACAAAGAAAATGTGTGGTCACGCGGTGGCAAAGCCGGCCATTACAGCAACCGGCTCAACTCCCGCTTCAACTGTTCAATATCAATGGGCTTTGCCACATGGCCGTCCATACCCGCGGCGAGGGCGGCCTGCCTGTCTTCTTCAAAGGCGTTGGCGGTCATGGCCACGATGGGGGTGTTGGCCGCCTGCGCATCCTTCATTTTGCGGATGATGCGGGTGGCTTCATACCCATCCGTTTTCGGCATCTGCACATCCATCAGGATCAGGTCATACCGTTCCGGTGCCAAGCGGGCCACCATATCTGTCGCGTCTGCGCCATTGGCGGCGACATCCACCGAGAAGCCCATGTTGACGAGGATCTCGCGGGCGATCTCCCGGTTGAGCTCGTTGTCTTCCACCACCAGAAGATGTCTGCCCGAAAAATCCGTGGGGTCTGCATTGTATCTTACGACCTGCGCGGCCTCTGTGCGGGTGGCCACCGGGAAGGTGAAGCGAACAGAGAACTCCGAGCCCTCACCTTTTTTGCTTTTGACCGAAATGGAGCCGCCCATCATGTTCACCAGGTTTTTGACGATGCTCAGTCCCAGCCCCGTCCCGGCGATGCCCGTGACGGTGGAGGAGCGCTCGCGCTCAAACACATCAAAGATATGCGTGAGGAATTCCGGCTCCATGCCGATGCCGGTGTCGCGGACGGTGAGCAGGTATTCCGCCTCTTTTCCGCCTGCAGGGCTTGTCTGCTCCAGGCGAAGCAGGACACTGCCGCCCGCGGGGGTGAACTTCTGTGCGTTGCTGAGCAGATTGATGCAGATCTGGTTCATGCGCAGATCGTCGCACAACACGACGGGATCGCTTATCTGCGTCTCGGTGATGAAGCGCAGTCCCGCACGCGCCATGCTCTCTGCGAACATATCCTTCACGCCCTGCATGCCGTCGCGCAGATCCTGCGGCTTTGCTTCCAGAATGAATTTGCCGCTTTCGATGCGGGCGAGGTCCAACACATCATTGATGATGCGCATCAACAAGTCGCTGGAGCGTTTGATCTTTCGCATATAGTCCTTTACGGCTTCGGGTTCCCGATAGCGCAGGTCTGCCAGCGCGGCAAAGCCCATGATGGCGTTCATCGGGGTGCGGATGTCATGGGACATATTGAACAGGAAGGTGCTTTTTGCCTTGCTGGCAAGTTCTGCACGACGGATGGCGCGGTTCAGCTCTTCCTGCTGGCTCGTTTCCTTTTCCACATGATCTGTGATGTCGGCAATTGTGCCCTGGAAGAAGCTGTCTGCCCCCAGGTCCACCAGCATGGTGGTGTTCTGGATCCAGCGGTAGCCATCCTTGCCTTTCAGGCGGGTGATGCGCTCGTCATACACATTGCCCCGGCCGACATGGCGCGCCATTTGGCGGTAAACTTCAAGCGCTTTGGCATCGTCGGGGTGGAGGAGGTTGGCATAGCGGTTGTCAAAGAGGGTGGCGATCTCTTCTTTGCTCCAACCCAGCATCTGCGCAAAACGGTCGCTGATGTAGGTGAAGGGAAAGCCCTCTTCCACAGAACAGCGGTGATAGCCGCCGGGCATGTTGTCCAGCGCGGCCGCAGAAAAACTCTCGCGGCGGATGAGATGCTCGTTCTGCCGTTGCAGGTCCCGCTGGTACTCCACCAGCTCCTTCATGTCGCTGCAAATACTGATGATGGCCAGGCGGCCGTCCTCCGCTTCCACCACCTTGCCCCGGTCTACCGTCCAGAACCAACTGCCGTCCTTCCTGGGCATACGGTAGGTGGTCCGGTAGGTCATGCCGGGATAGTAGCGGTCACCCAGTTCCTGCCTGACGCGGGGAAGAGCGTCCGGATGGATGGTGTTGACCACCTTTCCGCCGATGCCGGCGGCAAGGTCTTCCACACTGTCATAGCCGAGCAGGGCGGCCATCTGTTCGTTGGCATAATAGAGAGGAAATCCCTCTTCGCAATAGCCGCCGATAATGCCCGCTTTTTCGCTTTGCTGCACGAACTCCGCCACTATGGCGGCGTTGCGCTGTGCAAACGGGAGGTCGGCGATGTCCGGCTCTTTCGTTCTGACGCGGAACTGCACATTGTGGCACCGACCATGCCCCGGTATATCCATTGAGGCGACCGAGGCCGAGATCCACTCTTTGCGCGCCTCGTTATAAAAGACGCTCTCCTGTTCTGTGCCCTCTTTGATGGGGCAATGCCGACAGGGCGCGTCCAGACATCCCAGTGCCCGATAACAGACATCCCCCGTTTTGAGTTCGGGATAGAGTTCGCCTGCCGCTTCATTATAGTAGAGGATACGGTGGTTTTCGTCGATGATGTACATCCCCACATTCAGACTGCTTTTGTCCATGCGACACCTCCAAAATACTCTGTAGATAAAGGCGGGTACCCGTCAGGCCACACCCAGATATGTGCGGATGGCCGCGGCGGTCCTCTGCCAGTCGGCGCTGACCTGTTGCATCAGGCCGGCCGCAGCTTCGGGGAGAGCGTCACCCTCTCCGCGCAAAAGCTCTGTCAGTTGACTGACGGAATCTCTGAGGGCGGTAAAACTGAGATTGGCGCACACGCCCTTTAGGGTATGGGCGGCGCGGAAGGCCTCCTTGCGGTTGCCCTCTCTTACGGCGGCGCACAGTTGCTAATAGCTTTTGTCTTGCAGAAATCTGCAGATGAATTTTTCGACCAATGCCTGTGTCGGAATGCCCAGCTGCGAAAAGATCGCCGCATAGGTCAACA
>CAMGGT010000196.1 GCA_946055715.1 uncultured Clostridia bacterium
CGTTGCATCCCCCTGCACCCTGCCGTTATCAAGATGGAGGGCAGGGCAACCCAGCCCCATACAGCGTTTGCAGGAACGGCAGTCGGCCGCAGAGACGGCAAGCGCGGCTTTTGGCTTGACATAAGAAAGCAACACGCAGGGCCGCCGTGAGATCACAACAGATGCTTCATCTGTCGCCAACTCTTCCCGCAGGGCGGCCTCCGTACCCTTGAGGTCATAGGGGTCGATGACCCGCACACGGCGGATGCCGAGGGCGCGGCACAGCGCTTCCAGGTCTACCTTGGCCGCGGGGTCGCCCTTGATGGTATAGCCGGTGGTGGGGTTCTGCTGGTGGCCGGTCATGCCGGTGATGGAATTGTCCAGGATCACAACGGTGGCCTTGGTATCGTTATAGACGATGTCTGTCAGGGCGGTCATACCCGAATGCATAAAGGTCGAGTCGCCGATGACGGCCACCGTGTCACGCGCCTTTTCGGGGCGCATCTTCAAAAAGCCGTGCAGACCCGAAACAGACGCCCCCATGCACAGCGTGGAGTCCACCGCCGAAAGCGGCGGTTGAGCACCCAGCGTATAGCACCCGATGTCGCCCAGCACGGTCAGGTGCAGTTTGGACAGCACATAGAAAAGACCGCGGTGAGGGCAACCGGCGCACATCATGGGCGGGCGCACGGGCAGGTCGGCATCGGCGGCGAGGCAAGCGGGTGTCGGCTGTCCGAAGGCGCGGGCAACCACCGCCTGCGAGTATTCGCCGATGGGCGAAAACAGATTCTTTCCCTCAGGAGCAAGGCCGAGCGAGCGGCAATGCGCCTCGATGATGCCGTCCAGTTCTTCCACCACCACAAGGCGTTCCACCCCGGCCGCAAATCGCAGGATCAGGTCGCGGGGCAGGGGATGGATCATGCCCAGCTTCAGAATGCTCACGCTGTCGCCCAGCGCCTCTTTGACATACTGATAGCAGGTGCCCGAGGTGATGACCCCCGTCTTGCGGCTTCCCCACTCCACACGGTTGAAGGGGCAGGTCTCCGCATAGGCGGCAAGTGCCTCGGTGCGGGCTTCCACCGCCGGGTGGCGGCGTTTGGCGTTGGCGGGCATCATGATGTATTTCTGGGGGTCTTTTTCATACGGAAGCAGGGGCGGCACCTGCCGCTCTCCCTCTTCTACCGGGCTTTGGGAATGCGCAATGCGGGTGCAGGTGCGCAACAGCACGGGCGCGTCAAATTGCTCCGACAGCAAAAAGGCCTCGCGCGCAAACCACAGCGCCTCTGCGGAATCGGACGGTTCCAGCATGGGGAGTTTTGCGGCGATGGCATAATGGCGAGAATCCTGCTCGTTTTGCGAAGAGTGCATGGCCGGGTCGTCCGCCACACAGATGACCGCCCCGCCCCGCACGCCGGTATAGGAGAAGGTGAACAGCGGATCTGCCGCCACATTCAGCCCCACATGCTTCATCGCGCAGGCGGCACGCGCACCGGCAAGAGACGCGCCGAAAACGGCCTCCAGCGCCACCTTTTCGTTGGGTGCCCATTCGCATGTCACATCGTCATACTTCGCCGCAAACTCGGTGATCTCGGTGGAGGGCGTGCCCGGATAGGCAGACATAAACCGCAGACCGCCTTCATACAGCCCGCGGGCGATGGCCTGATTGCCAATCATCAGTTTTTTCATGGCATTTTTCCTTTGCAATCGTCAAGCGTCAAAAAATGGCTTTGTTTCGGTCGGGCTTTCTGTTCCGAAGAAACAAAAGCGTAAATATATACATAATACATAAATTATAAAGCAACAGAGGCGGTCTGTCAACCGCAAATCCTTTCCATGGGCAGAAAATGCGGGCGATCCATCTCTATCGTTCTCAAAAACCCGACAGCGAAAAAAGCCGAGCCCCGACCGCGACGCCACAGCGCGGCGCAACGCTCTGCCGGAAGGTCAATAACTGATCAGATCGTCAAAGAGCGCAATGGCAAAGCTGTCTGTCGCGCCGGAGAGAAAGTCCACAATGGCCTGCACATACACCTTTTCGTCCGACAGGTCGCCGTACACCTTCAGGTTGGCATGGCTGCACGAGATTTCTTCCCCCCACGGAAAGCCCGAGAGGTCCAGCGTGACATACTTGCCCAAAAATTCCACAAATTCGCCGCACAGGTGCGGATAGGTGCGCCGTTCTCTCTCCAGACGCAGAAGTGTGTCCCGCCCTTCAAAACGGCAATAGAGCGCCTCAAACAATTCGGTCAAAATCAGCTCCGAATACTTGCGGAAGGGCACCAGTTTTTCGTTGAGATAGATATAGTCATAGTTGAACTTTTTGATCTCGTTCATCAGCGACAGATAGCGGTCGCTCATGCAGATGCCGTGGTCGGGGTCGGAATGTTCGCACACATCCGAGATGAGGTTGTGCATCAGCACCGTTGTGTTCACCGTCTCCTCGCCATGCGCACGGCCGATGCGGTCCAGGATCTGCAGTTCTTCTTCCCCTAAAAAGCCCAGACTGATAGCGTCCGAAATGTCACGACCGAGGTAGCCGATCTTGTCCGAAAGCTTCACCACGCAGCCCTCCCATGTCGCGGGCTGGACCTGCCCCGGCATGGTGATCATTTCGGGGTCGCAGAGGTCGCTGCGCGGCTTGATCGCGTTTTCGTCCACCTCGCCGCAGTGGGAGATGATGCCGTCGCGCACCGCGTATGTCAGGTCCATGTTGCGATAGCGGCGGCGGTTGTCTTCCAGCAGTTCGATCTTGTCCACAAACCGCACGCCGTTGCGCTCGTGCCAGAAGGGGGGGAGGCCGTGCGCCTCGGTCAGCGCCTTCAGAATGCTTTCCCCTTGGTGGCCAAAGGGCGCATGCCCCAGGTCGTGCGCGGTGGCAATGGCACAGGTCAGTTCTGTGTTCAGCCCCAAATAGGAGGCGATGGCATGGCTGACGGATTCCACATGCTGCACATGCTCGATGCGCGTGCAGATGTGGTCGTTTGCCACATTGAAAAAGACCTGCGTTTTCCGCTTCAGTCGCCGATAGGCCAGTGAGTGCAGAATGCGGGTATAGTCCCGCTGAAACGGAGAGCGCACATCCCCCTCCCGCTGATACAGGGGAGAGCGCCGCTGTATCAGTTCCGTATAACGGGGGTTGCCGGAAAAAGCCGCCACATCCCGCAGGGCATTCATGGCCATAGGATCATCCTCCTTATTAATTGTTGCTTTTTGAAATGGCACACCTCATCCACCGCTTCGCGGTCTCCCAAGGCTCACCCGCC
>CAMGGT010000197.1 GCA_946055715.1 uncultured Clostridia bacterium
TGTTGAAGAAGTCGAAGGTGTTGCCGTGGTATTTGGCAAAATAGGAGCGGATGTTGGCGGCCGTGCGGTTGCGGTTGTCGGTGGCGGTCTTGACGATCACGGCCACGCCGCCGGGGCCGTAGCCCTCGTAGGTGATCTCTTCATACTGAATGTCGGTGTTGCCCGAGAACTTCTTGATGCAGCGTTCAATATTCTCGTTGGGCACGTTGTTGGCCTTTGCCTTGGCGATCAGCTCGCGGAGCTTGCTGTTATTGTTGGGGTCGCCGCCGCCCTCACGGATGGCAATGGCCATCTCCTTGCCGATCTTGGTGAAGACCTGGGCTTTTGCGGCGTCTGTCTTTTCTTTTTTGCGTTTGATGTTGTTCCACTTGCTATGTCCTGACATGGGGGTTTTCTCCTCAATTCAATAGATTACAAAATCAGATCTTCTCGGTTTTTTTCAGGCAAATGAGGGTCAGCGCGCGCCCCAGCACCGTGTTGACGGCGGAAGTGAGGGCCACGCGGCTGTCGCGCACGCGGCTGTCTTCGCAGGTGAGGATGGCGCACTCATGGTAAAAGCGGTTGAAGGCCGCGCACAGATCCAGAATGAAGCGGGTGATATAGGAGGGCTCATACTCGTCCAGGGCGGCCTTGACCCGCTCGGGGAAGGCAGACAGTGCCCGCACCAGCGCGGCCTCTGCGGGGTGGGGGGCATCTGTTTCGGTATAGGCGGGGATGGTCTGCCCTGCCTTTGCAAGGATGCTGCAGGTGCGGGCATAGGTATACTGGGCATAGGGGCCGGTGTTGCCGTCAAAGGA
Source organism: uncultured Clostridia bacterium (assembly GCA_946055715.1). Taxonomy (GTDB): domain Bacteria; phylum Bacillota; class Clostridia; order Oscillospirales; family CAG-272; genus UBA1740. The sequence goes on from CAMGGT010000197.1 coordinate 798, forward strand.
GAGGGCGTCTTCCAGCACCAGGTTGATGTCCCGCATGCGGTTGTTGGAGAGGTAGTAGAAGACGATGGCGCCAACGCCCACCGCCTCGGCGATCTCCTCGCGGCATTCGGCATCTTCGTTCTTCTCGCGGCTGATCTCACGCACCTTGTCGATGGCGGCGCGGAACAGGTCTTTGAGCAGAACGACATTGCCGCTGCGGGTGGAGAGCTTCTCGCCGTTGATGCTTACCGTGCCGTAGGGCACATGCACCAGCCGGTCATACCAGGGGTAGCCCATCAGCTCCACCACCTTAAACCACTGGGCAAAATGCAGTGACTGCCCGGCGGAGGTGACATAGATGCACTTGTCAAAATGATACTGCTCGGCGCGGTAGACCGCGGCGGCAATATCCCGTGTGGGGTACAGGGTGGAGCCGTCCCGTTTGAGGATCAGGCAGGGGGGCATATTCCATTCCGAAAGGTCCACCACCGAGGCACCATCGTCCAGCTTCAGCAGTCCCTTCTGCCGCAGCAGTTCCACCTGGCGGGGCATTTTGTCGGTATAGAAGCTTTCGCCGTTGTACGAATCAAAGGTGATGCCGAGCTGCTTGTAGGTCTTTTGGTATTCGCGCAGACTGATCTCGATAAACCACTTCCAGAGTTTGAGGTTTTCTTCGTCGCCCTGTTCCAGCTTTTTGAACTCGGCGCGCGCCTCATCGTCGAGCGTCGGGTCTGCCTCTGCCTCCTGATGAAACCGCACATAAAGCTCCACAAGCGCTTCGATCTCGCGCTGTTCCACCTCTTTGCGGGAGCCCCACTTGCGGTAAGCGCAGATAAGCTTGCCGAACTGGGTGCCCCAGTCGCCGAGATGGTTGATGCCGATGCAGTGGTAGCCGGCAAACTCATGAAGCAGGCGCAGAGAATGGCCGATGACCGTTGTGCCCAGGTGCCCTACATGAAAGGGCTTGGCGACATTGGGGGAAGAATAGTCCAGCACCACCGTCTTGCCCTCGCCGCAATGCGGAGAGCCGTAGGTGTCTCCCTGCGCTGCGATCTCGCCGCACAGACGCGCGGCAAAAGAAGCGTAATTGATGCGAAAATTGAGATACCCCCCCACCGCTTCTACAGAATCGAAGGCAGGGGCGGGGTTTATATCACAGAGCAGTGTCGCAATGCGGGGCGGTGCCTGGCGCAGGGTCTTTGCCAGCTTGAAGCAGGGCAAGGCAATGTCACCCATGGCGGGGTCGGGGGGAAATTCCAGCATATCAAAGACCGCCTCGGCCGTAAGACCGCAATCGGGGAAGGCCGCGCGGGCTTTGTCTGCGACCAGCTCGGCCGCCTGTTTTTTGAGTGTCAGCATAAGCCGAGTTCCTCCATGCGGATGTAATGCGCAGCCGGGTCGGGTGCGCCCGGCACAATGACAAACGGCACATGCGGCAGGTCATACATGGCCGCAGCCAGCGCCACCTCCGGCAGGTCGTCAACATAGTATTCGGTGTCCAAAACGCGCACCGGAACGGGGGGGAGCGGTTCCCCGCGCTCGATTTGGTTCTGAAAAGCCATGATCTTTTCGGCATCTGTTTCATCGTCCGGGTAGTGCAGGCGGGCCGGACAGATGAAGCGCGCCGTGTAGGCGGGGTCTTCCTGCCAGCGGCGGAAGGAAAGCAGGATGGCCTCCGCCACCTGCGCGGGGGTGGCAAAGGTGGTGTCTACCAGCAGGGCATAGTTTTCGGGGTCTTTGATGTTGACCTGATACAGGTCGCGGTAGCGTCTGATCTCGCTGTCCCGGCGGGCGCGCACACCGATCAGCGCCGCCTCTTCGCTTTGGTAGTTTTCTGTGGCGCGGCCGGCGCAGAAGATGCGGTGCGCCGCCTCCCGTGGGTCGGTAAACAGAAAGATGTTGAACCCGCCGCGGATAAAATGCCAGGCCATGCGGGAGTCTACAATGAGGTCGCGGTGGTCATCATTGAGCTTGATCAGCGACCCGTCGATCTCATAGTCGATCTCCGGATGGGACTCGCTGTAACGGTTGAAGGATTCGATGTCCATGCCCATGCGGGTGGCACAGGCGCGCGCGAATGAGCCGGTGGAAAAAATCTCGGCGGAAAGCGATGTCCGCAAAATCTGCGCAACGGTGGATTTTCCGCTGCCCTGATCTCCCGCCAGCGTGATCTTAAACCCCATATGATATTTCCTTACGTTTCAAAATGTTTTTCCGGTCGCAGAGCGCCTGCCGCAGGGCGGCGTTTGCCCGAAAAAGAATTTTCTGACAGTATATTATACTCCCTCGCAAAGGGCCTGTCAAGCCCCCTGCCCGCCGCCGTCGGCGTTTTTCCGCACTTTCCGAAAGCCGCAAAAATCGTCTCTTCCCCCCGCACGGCGGGAGCGATGCGGGAGTTGACGCGGGTGAGGCCTTTTTGAAAAAAGGCCATCCCCCACACCCCCTCTCAAAAACTTTT
>CAMGGT010000198.1 GCA_946055715.1 uncultured Clostridia bacterium
CTCATCCACATCATCAAGCGCAGCAGCATTTCCTTCATTATCGATTCCTATATAAATTGTACCGCCGTCGGTATTTGCAAATGCGATAACTTCCTTGTAAAGTTCATCAGTCATTTGCGCCTTAAATTCAATATTTTCGGTTTCGAATTTCATGTCGATTCCTCCGCATCATGTGTTAACATTATTATACACCAAAATTCGCTTTCGTCAAGCGAATACAGCGAATATTCGGTGAATTTTCGGAATTCAAGCGAACAATAAGCGATTTTTTAGGTTTGCGCACATGATGAACGAATTTTATCAGAATGAACGATGCAATTAATCCTAATAGTCAATTCTCAATTCATTTCTTGTTTCTTTGCAATAGTAAAGCGGCGAGGACAATCCCAGCGGCCGTTTGTGATTCAGTTCATGTTTCAATGGCAATCTGCATACCAAGTTGGAAAGCATACTCAAAGATAGCAGTATCGCCAAGACTCATGTATTCACTCCAACAATCGTGGATTTCTTCGAAGATTTTCTTTTGCACAGCAGTGAAGCTCTTTTCCAATTCCTCGTGATGACGCGACATATATCTGGGCAATTCTTTCGTTCCTTGACCGATGGAATATTACGCCTATGCTGTAGGGAAGGATTCCATATCCGCCCGCAATGATGTTCAATTATCAGCTCTTGTATCCGCCGGATACTTTCTCCGCTTTCGTGTCCTGCGCATTCCTCTTTCGCATCCGGCTTGTTGCTCCGCCGGAGAAAAAGAACGGGGCAGTTGCAAACGCATATTAGCGCATTTGCAACTGCCCCGACAGGGGCGGCAGACTGCTGTGGTGGCGTGTCTGCCGTTTTGTTTTGGGTTATTTCAGCTTGGCGAGGGCGGCTTCCAGCGCGTCGGCCGTTGCGCGGAGTTTTTCCAGCCGGGCGCGCTCACCCTCCACCACGGCGGCGGGGGCTTTGGAGACAAACCCTTCGTTTGAAAGCTTGCTTTGGGTGCGCGCCATGTTGTCGCGGGTCTTGTTCAGCTCGGCGGTCAGGCGGGCGCGCTCCTTTTCGGTGTCCACCATTTCCGACATGGGGATATAGATGGTGGCGGCATCGGTGACGATGCTCACGGCATCGTCGCTGTCATAGCTGTCCACCAGCAGCGTCTCGGAGGCGGAGGCCAGTTTGGCAAAGAAGGAACCGGCCTTTTCAAAAGAGGCGGGGTAGGGGGTGCAGATGATGACCTTTGCTTTGCGGGAGGGCGGCACATTCATCTCCGCCCGGCGGGCACGGATGGCACCGATGGCGGCGATGACGCGGTCAAACTCCGCCGCCTCTGCGGTGTAATCGGGGATGTCTTCTGCCTTCGGGTAGGCCGAGATCATGATGGACTCGTCGGCATGGGGCAGACTCTGGTAGATCTCTTCGGTGATGAAGGGCATATAGGGGTGCAGCAGCTTCAGGATGCCGGTCAGCACCTGCACCAGCACGGCACGGGCCGTTTCGGCGCCCTCGCTCTCCTTTTCAAAGAGGCGGCTCTTGCAAAGCTCCACATACCAGTCGCAGAAAATATCCCACACAAAGTCATAAATCTCAGACAGGGCAATGCCGAGCTCAAACTTGTCCAGATTGTCCCGCACGGAAGTGATCACGCGGCGGAAATGAGACAGTACCCATTTGTCCTCGGCGGCCAGACGGTCAGAGGGGGGCAGTGCGGGCACCTCGTCTCCCTGCGGCAGATACATCAGCACAAAGCGCGAGGCGTTCCACAGCTTGTTGGCAAAGTTGCGCGCGGCCTCGATCTTCTCGTCCGAGAAGCGCATGTCGTTTCCGGGCGAGTTGCCGGATGTCAGCGCAAACCGCAGGGCGTCTGCCCCGTATTTTTCGATGATCTGCAGGGGGTCTATGCCGTTTCCGAGCGATTTGGACATCTTGCGCCCCTGTGCATCCCGCACAAGACCGTGGATCAGCACCGTGTCAAAGGGGATCTGCCCGGTGTATTCAAGCGAGGAGAAGATCATGCGCGACACCCAGAAGGTGATGATGTCATAACCGGTGACAAGGGTGCTGGTGGGGAAGAAGTCGTGCAGGTCTTCTGTGTCTTTGGGCCAGCCGAGGGTCGAAAACGGCCACAGGGCAGAGCTGAACCATGTGTCCAGCGTGTCGGGGTCCTGCCGCATGGGTCTGCCGCACTTGGGGCAGAGGGCGGTGTTCTCTTTGGTGATGACGGTTTCTCCGCAGTCGTCGCAATAGAAGGCGGGGATGCGGTGCCCCCACCAGAGCTGACGGGAGATGCACCAGTCGCGGATGTTTTCCATCCAGTGAAAATAGTTCTTTTCAAACCGTTCCGGCACAAAGCGGATCTGCTTTTCGCGCACCGCGCGGATGGCGGGGCCGGCCAGCGGCTCCATCTTCACAAACCATTGCAGCGACACGCGGGGTTCCACCGTTGTGCGGCAGCGGTAGCAGGTGCCCACACTGTGGGTATAGTCTTCGGTGCGGATCAGATAACCGCCGGCTTCCAGGTCGGCCAGGATGGCTTTTCTGGCTTCATAACGGTCCATGCCCGCATAGGCGGGATAGTCGTCGGTGATGCGGGCATCCGGGGTCATCACATTGATGACGGGCAGATCGTGCCTGCGTCCCACCTCAAAGTCGTTGGGGTCGTGTGCGGGGGTGATCTTCACCACGCCGGTGCCAAAGTCCTTTTCCACATAGGCATCCGCCACCACGGGGATCTCCCGTCCCACCAGCGGCAGAATGAGGGTCTTGCCCACCGCGTCGCGGTAGCGTTCATCCTCGGGGTTGACGGCCACAGCCGTGTCGCCCAGCAGGGTCTCGGGGCGGGTGGTGGCCAACTCCAGCCAGCCGCTTCCGTCAGAGAAGGGATAGCGCAGGTGCCAGAAATGCCCGGCCTGGTCTTCATATTCCACCTCGGCGTCCGAGATGGAGGTCAGGCAGTGGGGGCACCAGTTGATGATGCGCTCGCCACGGTAGATCAGCCCTTTGTCATACAGGCGAACAAACACCTCTTTGACCGCCTCTGAGCAGCCCTCGTCCAGCGTGAAGCGCTCCCGCGACCAGTCGCAGGAAGAGCCCATTTTTTTCAGTTGGGAGACAATGCGGGAGCCGTACTGCTCCTTCCACGCCCAGGCGCGCTCCAGAAAGGCCTCGCGGCCGATCTGCTCTTTGGTGACCCCCTCGCGGCGCATGGCCTCCACGATCTTGGCCTCGGTGGCAATGGAGGCATGGTCGGT
>CAMGGT010000199.1 GCA_946055715.1 uncultured Clostridia bacterium
GGGACGAGCAGGCCATGCTCGTCTCGGTGGCCGGCATCATCATCGTTTTGCTGATGCTGATCCAGGAGATCGGCACGCTGATCGGAGAGGTGCGCTCTGTCTTCGGCGTATGAGCGGACAGGCGGCGGGCAAGCCCTCCGGCTTGCGCACCCCACACCCCATGCAAACGAAAATGAGGTTTTCATGCCGGATGAACACCCCCCTGCGTGCAGAAGGGGCGCGAGGTGAGCGGCACGCAGTATACCCCCGCCCCGGCAATAATCTCGGAAAGGACGCGCAAAAAACATACGAGTATGACTCTTTATCAGATGATCGGGCTGGCGGTGCTTTGCGCCATGCTCACCCTCCTCTTGAAAGAGACGGGCGGCAAATACACGGCGGCGTTGGTGGCCGTGGGGGGCGTGGGCCTGTTTCTGTTCTTTCTGCGGCGGCTGTCTCCCGTGGCAGATCTGCTGCGCAACTACCTTTCAGACGAAGGGATGGAAGCGGTTTCGGGGCTTTTGTGCAAAGGGCTGGCCGTCGGCTACCTGACCCAGATCGGCGGCGATGTCTGCCGCGACCTGGGGGCAGAGGGAGTGGCCGCCAAGCTGGAGTTGTGCGGCAGGGCGGAGTTGCTGGTGCTGTCGCTGCCCTGCCTGAGACAACTGCTGCAAACTGCCCTCTCTCTTTTGCCCTCATGAAAAGGCGCAGACATGCCGCGACGGCCGCAAAACGCGCAAGGCAAGCCGATCGCAAACGAGGAAAACAAAGAGAAGGAAGAAGAACAAAAGCCGTCGGTGCAATATCGCTTTCCCCTTGGAAAAGTCGGTTATGGGTGGGGGTTTTTGCCTGTTTTGTGCTGTTTTCTCTGTTTTCTCTGCATGCAACTGCCCAAAATTCGGATGAAGATACCGACCCGGATACCGCCGCAAACGCAAGCCATTGGCTGGCACGCCTGCGGGAAACCATCCCGCCCGAACTTGCGGGCAGCATCAAGCTGGAAGACCCGGATGACGCTGCGGCACTTGTGGGAGTGCCGCATTTCTTCGCCCTGCTTGCGGACAATCTTACCAACCAAGCGCCGATTGCCCTGGGCGCGTTTGCCGCCTTTTGCGGGCTGGCGTTGCTGGGGGCGTTGGCGGCCGCAATGGGCGAAGGCCTGCGCGCCGCCCCTCTGCAAAAGGGTATACAGACAATGGTAGGCGCGGCCTTATCACTGTCTGTCTTCGGGCTGATACGCGCGCCGTTGGATGCCGCTGTGGCCACCCTGACCGACCTGCGCCGCTTTTCGGAGGCGCTGTTGCCCGTCAGCGTGTCTCTTTATGCCGCAAGCGGCAACTATGCCACCGCCGCGACCCATTCTGCCACCGTTGGTCTTTCCCTTTCTTTTCAAGCCCAACTCACAGACGGCTTGCTCTCTCCTCTGATCTCCGCCTGCCTGGCATTTGCACTGCTGGGGAGTGTGGCCGACGAGGCAGACACCGACGGCATGGCCGCCTCCCTGCGGCAGATCTATCTGGTGGTGCAGGGGGCGGTGACCACGCTCTTTTCTGCCTCTCTCGCCCTGCAGACCGTCATTGCCTCTGCCTCCGATTCGGTGGCCATGCGGTGCGCAAAATACGCAGTGGGACAGATGATCCCCAGTGTGGGGGGCGTCATCAGCGGCACGCTTTCTACCCTGGCTTCTTCCCTCTCCCTCATCAAAGGGGCGATTGGAGTGGGGGGTATCGGCATTATTGTGATGATTTTGGTGCCGCCGCTGGTGGAACTTTTGCTCTATTCTCTGGCACTCTCGCTTGCGTCCGGCTTTTGCGCACTGCTCGGCTTTCCGACGGGAAAGAAGTTGTTTTTACGCTTCAAGGGCATCTGCGACATGGTGCTGGGCACGCTGTGCCTGTCTGCTGTCATGTCTGTGCTGGCCTTGGCGGTGTTCATCCGGTGCGGCATTGCCGTGGGATGAGCCACTTTCATTATATCTTATTTATCCGAAAGGATCGCCCATGAACGCTTTTCTGCGTGCCGCGGTAGTCGCCGCTTCCACGGTGGCCCTGGCCTCCCTGCTTGCCCCGGAGGGCAAAAACAAAAAGTGGGTGCGGTTTCTGTTTTCGCTTGCGGCCTTTTCGATTTTGGCCGCCTCGGTCGCAGGGTTGTCGCCCTCCGATATGGGAGAGTGGGCAGACACACTGCCCCCGGCCGAAGCCGATCAGGGGCAGGCAGAGGACTATCTCTTCCGAACGGCGGAGCATGCGCTGGCCGCCGCTCTGGCAGAAGAGTTGGGCCTGGCCGCCGCCACCGTTACGGTGCGTCTGGACGAAAAGGCCACCCCAAAAACAGCCGCCGTGACCCTGCCCAAAGGGGCGGATGCGGGGTGGGCGCTGACCTTTTTGCAAAGGCAACTCGGCGCGGACTGGGAGGTAACTGCCATTGGAAGATGAACGCATCCTGACCAAGTTTCTCTCTTCGCTCAAGCGGAAGTGGGTGCTGGTCGTGCTGGCGGTGGTGGGCATTCTGCTGGTGGTGTGGGGCGGCAACCTGACCGCGACACGCACACAGGAGCAAACCGGCACAGCATCCGGCACAGCCACGACAGACACCGACAGCTACCGCGCTTCCCTTGAAGCAGAACTCGCCGCGCTGTGCGGGCAGGTGCAGGGGGCGGGCGAGGTGAAGGTGATGGTCACACTCTCCCGCGGGCAGACGACCACTTATGTCTCCGGCAAGCCCGCCGCCTCCGAAATGCCCGTTGTCTGCGGTGTGGCCGTGCTTTGCAAGGGCGCGACCAACCCCGCAGTACGGACGGAGATCACGCGGCTGGTCTCAGCCGTGCTGGGCATCGGCTCCCACCGGATCTATGTGGGGGTGCTGGCATAAAATGCGGGACAAATACGCAGCGCGCCGTCATAACCTCGCACCCGTATGCATACATTGAAGCGAACACAAAAAATAAAATTCAAAAGCGGAGGGCACCCATGAAAAACATTTTCAAAAGCAAGTTTTTCTCTCATTTCAAACGCCGCAACGTCATTATTGTGGCCGTTGTGCTGTTGTTGGGGGTAGCGGTTTATGTCAATTACCGCTGGTTCTACAATCCCACAGACGACATCGGCTATGGCCAGAACAACGACCAAAGCGCCTCTGTAGACGATACCAGCGGCAACGGCAATACCGCAAACGACTACTTCGCCGCAGCCGACCTCAGCCGTCAGCAGGCACGCGATGAAGCCCTG
>CAMGGT010000200.1 GCA_946055715.1 uncultured Clostridia bacterium
GTTTGCCGTTCTGCGCCGCATGCGGGATGACGGCAAATCGGTCATCATCATCACCCACAAGCTGCATGAGGTGCTTTCGGTCTCTGACCGGGTGGCCGTCATGCGCAAGGGGGTGCATATCGCCACCGTCAACACAAATGAGACAGACGAGGCCGCCCTGACCGAAATGATGGTGGGGCGAAAAGTGGAGTTGAACATCACCCGCGCCGAGGTCGCGGGCGGGGAAGAACGCCTGTGCGTATCTCACCTTTCGCTCGAGGGCGAGGAAGGGCAGCGGGTGCTGAAGGATGTCTCCTTTGCCGTGCGCGGAGGCGAGATCTTCGGCATTGCCGGCATTGCCGGTTCCGGCCAGCGGGAACTGCTGGAGACCATTGCCGGTCTGCACCGGCCGCTGGACGGCGACATTTTTTATAACGACCCCCACACGGGCGAGTGTGAAGACCTGATCGACAAGACCCCCATGCAGATCAGGGAACTGGGCGTGCGGCTCTCCTTTGTGCCGGAAGACCGGTTGGGCATGGGTCTTGTGGGCAACATGGACATTACCGACAACATGATGCTACGCTCTTACCGCAAGGGCAAGACCCCCTTTCTGAACCGCAAGCCCCCCAAAGACCTGGCAGAAACCGTCATTCGCGAGCTGGAGGTCTCTACCCCCGGCACCACCACGCCGGTGCGCCGCCTATCGGGCGGCAACGTGCAGAAGGTGCTGGTCGGCCGCGAGATCGCCGCCGCGCCCACGGTGCTGATGGCGGCCTATCCCGTGCGCGGGCTGGACATCAACTCTTCCTATACCATCTACCGCCTGCTCAACGCCCAGAAGGAAAGCGGCGTTGCCGTCATCTTCGTAGGCGAGGACCTGGATGTGCTGATCGACCTGTGTGACCGCATTCTGGTCATGAACGGCGGCAGGGTCTCGGGCATTGTGGACGGCCGCACCGCCAAAAAAGAAGAGATCGGTCTTTTGATGACCAAAACGATGGCAGACGAGGAGGAGACGCAGGCATGACACAACGACAAAACGCAACCAAGCGCGAGCCGCTTGTCCATCTGACCAAGCGCGCCACCATTCCCGCATGGGCCTCCGTTGGCATCCGCGCGGGCGCCGTGGTGCTGGCCTTTCTTTTCTGCGCGGTGTTTGTGGCCGCGGTGACCGGGTGTTCGCCCATTCGTTTCTTCTCGCTGTTGGTGGATGGCATCCTGGGGACGGAACGCCGCGTGTGGACCACCCTGTTTGACCTGGCCATCCTGCTGTGCATCTCGCTGGCGCTGACCCCCGCCTTCCGCATGCGGTTCTGGAACTGCGGCGGCCAGGGGCAGACCCTGATGGGCGGCCTTGCCTGTGCCGCGGTCATGTTTTACCTGGGGCCGAAGCTGCCGCTGGGGGTGCTGTTTGTTGTGATGACCGTGGCCAGCGTGCTGGCCGGGGCGCTGTGGGCGCTGGTGCCCGCCATTTTCAAAGCAAAATGGAACACAAACGAGACCCTGTTTACCCTGATGATGAACTATGTGGCCATTCAGCTGGTCATCTTCATGACCAAGATATGGGCGGGCAACGGCACCACCACCATGAAGGTCATGGACGAATACGGCCTGCCGGACATCGGCAACCGCTATCTGCTCCGCATCATCGTTGTGACGGTGCTGACGGTGCTGATGTACATCTACCTCAACTATTCCAAGCACGGCTATGAGATCTCGGTCGTGGGTGAGAGCGAAAACACCGCCCGTTATGTGGGCATTGATGTCAAGCGGGTCATCATCCGCACGCTGTTGCTCTCGGGTGCGATCTGCGGCCTTGCCGGGTTGTTGCTGGTGGGGGGCGGCAGCCACGCCATCAACGAAAGCACCGAAGGCAGCCGCGGCTTTACCGCCATCATGGTGTCGTGGCTGGGCAAATTCAACCCGCTGTATATGGTGCTGACCTCCTTTCTCATCACCTTTCTGAACAAGGGCGGCGGTCATGTGGCCAGCATGCTGGGTGCAAGCGACACGGTGCCGCAGATCATCACCGGCATCATGCTGCTGTTCATCATCGGCAGTGAGTTCTTCATCCGCTATCAGGTGCATTTCCGCACACGCAACCATAAGGAGGCAGACAGATGATCTCGTTTCTCAACAACGCCATTCGCATCGGCATGATCTTTCTGCTGGGTTGCACGGGAGAGATCATCACCGAAAAATCCGGCCACCTCAACCTGGGCATCCCCGGCGTGATGTTCGTGGGCACCTCGGTTGGCTGCGTGACGGCTTCCTGGCTTGTCAACGCATTTGGCGGCGCGGCCGCCATGAGCGGCTTCCAGATCTTTCTGGTGGTGCTTTTGCCCCTGCTGATGACCCTTGTGGGAGGGGCGCTGATGGGCTTGCTGTTCAGCTTTTTCACCGTCACCCTGCGCGCCAACCAGAATGTGACGGGTCTGGTGCTGAACATCCTGGGCGAAGGACTTTGCTATTTTTTGCTTGACACCGTCAGCCGCAAGACCTACTCTTACAGCCAGGCCAGCCGCTTTTTCACCGCCACCCTGCCCATCGCCGATAAGATGAAAGAGTGGGGAGAGCCCTTTGCCTCCATCGGCCACTTGCTTTTCTCTTACGGTTTTCTGGTCTATCTGGCCATTGCCATTGCCGTTGTGGCCTCTGTGGTGCTCAGTCGCACGCGGGTGGGACTGCACCTGCGCGCCGTGGGCGAAAACCCCGCCACGGCAGACGCCGCGGGCATCAATGTCACGGCCTACCGCTATGGTGCCACCTGCGTGGGCTGTGCCATCGCGGCGCTGGGCGGCTTCTTTGCCGTCATGGACTATCTGTGCGGCAGCTGGAGTTACTCCATCGCAGAGTTCGGCTGGCTGTCCATCGCGCTGGTCATCTTCACGGTCTGGCGGCCGTGGCTGAGCATCATCGGCTCCATTCTGTTCGGGGCACTGTATACCCTCAGCTCCAAACTGAATGTCTCCATCACCATACAGCCGCTGTTTGAGATGATCCCGTATGTGGTCACCATCATCGTGCTGGTGTTCACCTCGGTGCGCAACCGCCGCGAAAACCAGCCGCCTGCCAGTCTCGGCCTGTCTTACTTCCGCGAGGAGCGCTGACCCTGACTAACCTTTTCGGGCAAAAGCGTATTTTCTCCCCGACAGATATTGGGCCGATTTTCCTGTAAAAGCATATGAAGACCCCCGGCAAAACGCGTGTTTTGCCG
>CAMGGT010000201.1 GCA_946055715.1 uncultured Clostridia bacterium
CCCCCACATAAAACGCTCGCACCTAAAACTTCCCCGCATAAAACCGAAAGGACCGGTGCGGCGCGAAATGGGGGTTGCAAACGCCGCGCCTATGTGGTAAAATGATAAACAACTGTCGGCCACTATTTGTCAAGAAAGGAAATACGGTTTGAAACTCATCATTGCCGAAAAGCCATCGCTTGCCCGCAACATCGCCGCCGGGATCGGCCCCATGAACCGGCGCGACGGGTATCTGGAGGGGCAGGATTATCTCATCTCCTGGGCGTTTGGTCATTTGTTTTCGCTTGTGGATATTGAATCCTATCAGCAGCCGACAGCCGCCGACGACGGGAAGCCGCGCAAGTGGAGCATGGACAATCTGCCGTGTTTTCCGCAGGAGTTTCGGTATGAATTGCGCCGCGCCGACAACAAAAAGCCGGACAGCGGTGTGCAAAAGCAGTTCAAAACCATAGAATATCTGTGCAACCGTGCCGATGTGGACGAGATCATCAACGCGGGAGACGCCGACCGGGAAGGGGAGATCATCGTACGCACCTGCGTGCAGAAGGCGTTGCACTCCGAAAAGCCCTGCCTGCGCCTGTGGCTCCCCGACCAGACGCCCCAGACGGTGGCAAAAGCCCTTGCGGAAATGCAGAGCGAAAGCGCCTATGACCATCTGGCCGATGAGGGCTATGCCCGCACCTATATCGACTGGCTGTACGGTGTCAACCTCACGCGCTATGCCACCCTGCAAACCGGCCGCCTGCTTCGTGTGGGGCGGGTGATCGTGCCCATCGTCAAGGCCATCTATGACCGCGACATGGAGATCCGCCGCTTTACCCCTTCCAAATATTATGTCCCCACATCCAAAGCAAAGACCCGCGGCGAAGAGGTGGAGCTGGTCTCGCGCAGTCGCTTTGAAGCGGGGCAACAGGCCGAGGCACAGCAAATGTGCGACCTGCTCAACGCCGCCCGCGCGATCGTCACCGACAAAAAAAGCAAGCAGGAAACGCTGTTTCCGGGCAAGCTCTATTCGCTTTCTACCCTGCAGAATGTGCTGGGCAAAAAGTATAAAATGTCTATGAAAGACAGTCTGGAACTGGTGCAGGGCCTGTATGAAAAGGGCTATCTCACCTACCCCCGCACCAACTCCGAATACCTTGCCACCGCCGAAAAGGACAAGATGCGCGCCATTCTGTCAGGTGTGGCCAAAATGGGCTACCCGGTGGCCTTCCGCGACAGCAAATACATCTTTGACGACAGCAAGATCGAGTCTCACTCCGCCCTCACCCCCACCTACAAAATTCCCCGCAAAGGCGACCTCTCCGAGCGGGAAACGGAAGTGTACAGCACGGTGTTCCGTCGGTTTGTGGCGGTGTTCTGTTCCGAGGCCTGCACCGTAGAGCGCAGCGAGCTGACGGTGGCAGTGGGCGACATCGAGACCTTCGTGCTGAAGGGGACGGTGATGCTCTCCCCCGGCTGGACAAAGTATGACGACTATACCAAAAAAGACAAATTCTTGCCCGCGCTTGAGGTGGGAGACGAGGTGGTAACCGCCTTCGTCCCCGCCGAAAAGGAGACCACGCCCCCCCGCCACTATACCATTGAAACGCTGAACAACTACCTCAAAAACCCCTTCCGCGAGGAGAAAGCGGCCGCCGAGGCGGCGGCCGACGACCAGCCCGCAAACGACGAGGAGGACTACCGCGCCATTTTTGAGGGCTTGGAGCTTGGCACCGAGGCCACCCGCACCGGCATCATCGACAACGCCCGCAAAAGCCGCTATATCGACCTCAAAAAGGATGTGTACTCCATTCTGCCGGACGGCATCTTCCTCATTGAATCCCTGCAAAAAATGCAGATCAGCATGGACAAATACAAGACTTCCCAGCTCGGTCAGGCCCTCAAAATGGTCTATCACGGAAAAATGACCGTGCGCGAAAGCGTGGAGCTGGCGCAGGCCGAGATCGCGGAGGTATTTGCCCGCGAATTGCCCCGGGTAGAGAAGAAGCAGGTCGACCACGGCGGCCTGGGGGAGATTATGGGTGTGTGCCCCAAATGCGGCAAAAATGTCATCTGCGGCAAAACCGCCTACGGATGCATGGGGTATGCCGACGGGTGCGATTTTCGTGTGCCGTTCTCGCTCTGCGGCCGCGAGATCTCGGCCGCAGAAACCAGGGAACTGCTCGCCCGCGGCAAAACCGGAAAGCTGTATGGGTTTGTGGCCCGTTCCGGACGCAACTTCGGTGCCTGCCTTGAGATCATGGACGGCCGCGTAGAGTTTGACTTCCACAAAAACGAGGCGCAGGCCACCTCGGCCAAAGGGAAGGGAAAGACCCGAACCGGATCCGCCGCAAAAACCAAAATGACCAAAGCGGCAACAGCCGGATCGGCTGCCGGCGTCGAAAAGGATGCCGCCCCCAAACGCGCCCGCAAAAAGAAGGACGCCCCCACAACGGAAGCTTGATCATCGCATCGCCCAAAGGGGCTGTTGCAAATGCACGACAATGCATGGCGACAGCCCCTGTTGTTTTGGTGGGTGTGGGGCTGTCGCCATGTGGCGGTTGCACAGTGAAATTCGCCTTTGGCGAGTGAAATGGCCGCTGTTGGCAAATGAAATGTCTGCGGTGTAAGATTTCTCCTGACGGCGAAGTGAAAGAATGTTTTGGGTTGGGGTAAGACGGCATGTTCCGGATGCCGGTAGGGGAGGGAGGCAAAATAATAGTGAAAAGTGAAGAGTGAAAAATGAAGAATGGAAAGATTGTATTGGTTTGAAGTAAGCCGATATGTTGAGATGACGGTAGGGCGGGGGCTTGCTCCCGCCGTTTGTTTTATACTATGTCATGCAAACGAGAAACGCAGACCGATAAAAGCGAGGCGAAGTGCAATTCGGTATTTTTCGGTAGTCGCAATGCCTTTTGTCACAAATGGATCGCGCCCGCCCTACGATGTAAAAAAGTGCGATGACTTTGATGCTGTACTTCGGATATGATGCCCATACCGTGGGGCTGTTGCAAATGCACAACAATGCTTTGCAACAGCTCTTTTTTCTTTTGCGGCGGGGACGGAGAAAAACCGATCGGCGTTTGAAATAAATGTCATCGGAAAAATCAGTAAAAACAATTTTAACCCGGACAGCTTTAGTCCGGGTTAGCTTTTATGATGAAAGCGGTGCCGGGCATAAAGGGCCAAAAGCAAGAAGCGGAAGAAGCGCCCGGG
>CAMGGT010000202.1 GCA_946055715.1 uncultured Clostridia bacterium
CCACCACTTCGTGGTCCCCCTCCCTCCCGGAGGGAGGCATTAAAGATTGTTTGGGCGTGGTTGGAACAGGCGCACCATTCCGCCCTTCCACCGTAGGGGAGGATATCATCCTCCCGCCTTTTCATGCAAGAATGTCATTGCGTGTATATGGCTTGTCATCATGACGAAAGCTTCAACGGTTGCCTTCGGGAATGGGTTTTCGAGCAACAGTAATCGTACTTTCATACCTCACTGCAGGGTTTTCATCTGACCGGATATTCGGGAGGAGCAAGCCCCTCCCCTACCGGCGAATTGGTTGTGTCCCACGCTTTTAGTGATTCTATCTACGCATTGCAACAGATCCTTGACAAAAGGATAGACCCCTGCGCCGATGGCCTGATTGCCTCCCTCCGGGAGGGAGG
The DNA here is from genome assembly GCA_946055715.1 of uncultured Clostridia bacterium. Taxonomy (GTDB): domain Bacteria; phylum Bacillota; class Clostridia; order Oscillospirales; family CAG-272; genus UBA1740. The sequence continues at coordinate 402 of CAMGGT010000202.1, forward strand.
GGGACCACGAAGTGGTGGAAGGAGCAAGCGGGCACAAGAGCAGAGCAAAAGGCATTGCAACGGGCGGATATGGAATCTGCCCCTACGAAATAAGCGAAATTTCACGTCGCAGGTATTTCATTTGCCGCTTGCGGAAAACATCACTCGCCGCAAGCGAACATCACTGTGCGACTGCCCGCGGCATCAGCATATTATGTGCGGCGACGGCGGCGACGGTTCTTGGGGCGGCAGGCCATCATACCACCCAACACAGACAGCACAACGGTGGCCGGCAGGGCGACCCACTTCCATATTTCCGCGCCGCTTCCGTCCGATGGCAGACAAAAGGATGCCACAATGAACAGCAAAGACAACGCCGTTCCGCCCAAAAGACCGGTCGTGGCGCCGTTTCGCCCATAGTATTTTCCACAGATAAACCCGCAAAGCAACCCGGCCGCCAGACGCCCGCCCAGTCCCATCGGAAGCATCATTGCGGTGGGGTCTTGCGAAGAATAGGCGATTTTGGATAGGACAAGCAGGCACACCACCGTGACAAAAAGGGTGGTGGTGACCCCCAGCCCCAACGACCGCCACAGGTTTGGCTCCCGTTCTGTTTTTCGTCTGCGCTCTTTGGGTTTGAACATAGGAGATACCTCCGGCCACATTTCTTTGTTCTATCCTATGCCGCAGGCCGGCAAAACATGACAGGCAAGCCGACCTTCCGCCACAGGAATATGCGGAGAAGAGAATGGAACTGTGGCGATCAGATGCAAAATGCTAATCAGACTTCACGCCAACGCAAGGGATGAACACGGCAATGTTCCGGCACACAAGCGGCAACGCTCGACGGTAATCTGATGTGCTGTTTTCATGGTTTCACCGTTTTTACTCATGAAAGAAGAAGGAAGATTGCAAATGCTGTGAGTCTTATGATGATTTTGAGTTCTGTTTTCATTTTATGCATGAAAAACACATGTAAAAAATGTAAATGAGGTAAAAAAAATACAAAATCGGAGCGTTTTACATGTTATTTACTATATACTTCCTGCATTGGAATATTCAGTGGGTTGAAGGCATCGGTGACATCATGGTAAAATAACACATCTTCAAAATGAAAGGAGAAATGAATGACAAAGACGAAAAGAATTGTCAAGATCACTGCATTTGTGTCGGCAGTGATCATGTCTGTCAGCGTACTGCTGACGATCGGCGTCGGTGCCACGCAAGCAGAGATCCGAGAAAGCGGCGACACCTATGATGAAAACGCCATCGCCCGTTCGGGTGAGAGCGCGGGGTATTCACTTCCGGCCGGCTCTGCAAAGACCGGCGTCAGCGTGAACGGAAGATGGGTGCTCGATGGAAGCGTATTTATCATTGGCAGAGTGACATATGTTCCGATGGAAAGATTTGCCGATTGGCTCGGGGTATTTACTTATTCGACAAACGAAAGCGGAAATGTGACCACCGGCAGGATATCGGGCGAGAATCTTGAGATAACGGCAGTCGAAAACAATCTTTACATATCGGCCAACGGCAGATATTTTTACACGGTGAGTCGTGTGATGGAGATATACGGCGAAATGTATGTTCCGATCGAACCGCTCACCAAGGCACTCAACTGCCACATAAGCAAGAGTTCGCAGGGCACATACATCGTTCGCTCGGGCGACACGAGATTGGTGAAGACCGCATCGCAGTTCTACCGCGATGACGAGGTATACTGGCTTGCAAAGATCATCTCGGCGGAGTCGAGAGGCGAGATCCTGCAGGGGAAGATTGCCGTTGGCAATGTTGTGTTGAACCGCGTTCGCTCAACACAGTTCCCGAATACGATCTACGGTGTCATATTTGACAGAAAGAACGGCACCCAGTTTACACCCGTCGCAAACGGAACGATCTATCAGGCACCGACCGAGGAGAGCATCATCGCGGCCAAGATATGCCTTGAGGGATATTCCGTATCGGGCAGCATTTTGTATTTTCTCAATCCGAAGCTTGCATCTGGATCGTGGGTAATGAATAACAGAAAATATGTATTTACGATTGGCAATCACGCATTTTATAATTAAATCTGATTTTTGAAAAAGGGCTGTCGCACCAAGCCCTCAAAAAATGAAAAAAAGCGGTTGTTCTTTACCGAAAGGTATTGGACAACCGCTTGTTTTGCAGAAGATCGCAAAGCAACGGGCAGATCCCCCGCAATTTTCCCGCAAGGGGAACTCTTCTTGCAAAAACCGCCCTGTCGCAGGGGTGTTGTCCCTTTGCGGCAGGGCGATTGTACTTGCCGGAGAGGTGCCCGGCGGCATAGGTAAGGGTCGCAGATCAGGTATTGACCTCAAATTTATATCCCACGCCCCACACGGTCTTCAGCGTCCATTTGTCGGAAACACCCTCCAGCTTTTCGCGCAGGCGCTTCACATGCACATCCACCGTGCGGCTGTCGCCGAGGTAGTCAAAGCCCCAAACCTTGTCAAGCAACTGGTCGCGGGTGAAGACGCGGTTGCAGTTGGAAGCCAGAAAATAGAGCAGTTCCAGTTCTTTGGGCGGGATGTCGATGGCCTTGCCCTTGATCTTCAGCTCGTATTTCTGCAAACTGATCTCGATGTTTTCAAACCGCACCATCTCGCTGTCTGCACCGTTGGCATGCGCGTCATAGCGGCGCAACACCGCTTTGATGCGGGCGGACAGTTCCTTCATATCAAACGGCTTCACCACAAAATCGTCTGCGCCCAATTCCAGCCCCAGCACCTTGTCAAACACTTCGCCCTTGGCCGTCACCATGATGACCGGCTTGGAGGAAATCTCGCGGATCT
>CAMGGT010000203.1 GCA_946055715.1 uncultured Clostridia bacterium
GCAAAAGTTCCGTTACCGTAGGTACCAAAGGGGGCTACTATTACATGCCTTCCCCAGCGGGGAAGGGGGACCGCGAAGCGGTGGATGAGGAGAACATTCTTCGGTAACCGCAAATGACAGAAAAAGTGACAAAGAAAGCAAGGAAATTCATAGGTTCTGAATGCGACAGCCACCGCGGCGGTTTTCAATCGGCGTCCACCACGGGCGTCTTCTCACAGGCCTTTTCCGTCTTTGCTCCCCCACCTCCGGCGGCATTTTTTGCGGTTTGGCGGTTTGGATATTGACTTTCGCCGGATTTGTATTATAATATAATTCTATCGCAATCATTCTATCGCACGGTCATGCTGTTGCGACTGTTGCAACCGACTGTGTTTTTCGCAATGGGTACGATCAAAGATCTTTGCCGGTCTGTTTTCCGCCCTGCCCCTGCGGCAACGGATGCGGCCGCCGGCCGTTCACAATGACTGATAAGAAAAGGAAATGTAACCATGAGATGGATGTCGCTCAACGACGTGCGGGAGGCCTACCTTTCGTTTTTTGAGAGCAAGGGTCACCTGCGTCTGCCCAGTTTTCCCCTGATTCCGCAAGGGGACAAGTCTCTTCTGCTCATCAACTCCGGCATGGCGCCCATGAAGAAGTATTTTACCGGCGAGGAAGAACCGCCCCGCCGCCGTGTGACCACCTGCCAGAAGTGCATCCGCACGCCGGACCTGGACCGTGTGGGGCACACCGCCCGCCACGGCACGTTTTTTGAGATGCTGGGCAACTTCAGTTTCGGCGACTATTTCAAAAAAGAGGCCATTGCCTGGTCCTGGGAATTTCTGACCTCGCCGCAATGGCTGGGCATTCCCAAAAATCTGCTGTGGCCGTCTGTGTATGAAAAGGACGACGAGGCCTATGCTCTGTGGCGCGACATGGTGGGCGTGCCGGAAGACCACATCGTGCGGCTGGGCAAGGCCGACAACTTCTGGGAGCATGGCTCCGGCCCCTGCGGCCCTTGCTCCGAGATCTATTTTGACCGCGGCAGCAAATACGGCTGCGGCTCGCCCGACTGCAAGCCCGGCTGTGACTGCGACCGGTATATGGAGATCTGGAACAACGTGTTCTCTCAGTTCAACAACGACGGGCAAGGCAACTACACCGAACTGGCGCAGAAGAACATCGACACCGGCATGGGGCTGGAGCGACTGGCCTGCGTGCTGCAGGGCGTAGACAACATGTTTGAGGTGGACACCAACCGTTCCATTCTGGAAAAGGTCTGCTCCATCGCCCGCAAGGCCTATGGGCAGAACGCAAAGGACGACATCTCCATCCGCGTCTGCACAGACCACATCAAATCGGCCATGTTCATGATCGCCGACGGCGTCATTCCCTCAAACGAGGGGCGCGGGTATGTGCTGCGCCGCATCATCCGCCGCGCCTGCCGTCACGGCAAGCTGCTGGGCATCGACCAGCCGTTTTTGTCTCAGTTGCTGGCCGTCGCCATCGCCAACAACTGCCGCGCTTATCCCGAACTCACCCAGAAGGCGGCGTATATCCGCCGCGTGCTGGAAATGGAGGAAGCGCGGTTTGACGCCACCATCGATGCCGGGCTTGGCCTGCTGGAAGCCGTCATCCGTTCGGCGGAAGAGAAGGGCGAAAAGGTCATTTCCGGCGCAGAGATCTTCAAGCTGTATGACACCTACGGATTCCCCTATGACCTCACCCGCGAGATGATCGAAGAGCGGGGCATGACGGCAGACGAGGCCGCCTTTGACGCGCTTATGAGCGAGCAGAAGGCGCGCGCCCGCGCCGCCAGAGGCAATATCGGCGGCTGGGACGACAGCTCAAAGACCCTGCTCGAGGGTCTGCCCAAAACCGAATTTCTGGGATATGAAAACGACACCTGCACCGCCACCGTCGTTGCTCTGTTTGCAGACGGCAGCCCGGTGGAATGCGTCAGCGAGGGCGACTGCTCTGTGGTCTTCGACAAAACCGTGTTCTACGGGGAGGGCGGCGGCCAGGTGGGCGACACCGGCACCGTCACCGCCGGCACCACCTTGCTGTGCGTCACAGACACGCAGAAAAAAGACGGCGTGTATGTGCATCTCTCTTCTGTCTCGGACGGCACCCTGCAGGTGGGCGACACCGTGACCCTTTCCATCGATGCCGCGCGCCGCGCGGCCATCCGCCGCAACCACTCTGCCTGCCACCTGCTGCAGGCGGCCCTGCGTGAGGTGCTGGGCACGCATGTGGAGCAGTCCGGCTCTTATGTGGATGCAGACCGCGTCCGCTTTGACTTCACACACTATGCCGCCCTCACTCCCGATGAGCTTGCCCGCGTGGCCGAGCTTGTCAACCGCGAGATCATGCGCGCAGACGAGGTGCGCACCACCGTCACGGATGTAGAATCGGCCAAGGCGGCAGGTGCCATGGCCCTGTTCGGAGAAAAATACGGCGCTTCTGTGCGCATGGTGCAGATGGGCGGCTTCTCCACCGAACTCTGCGGCGGCACTCATGTGGCCAACACCGGCAACATCGGGCTGTTCGTCATCCTGTCCGAGACCTCTGTGGCCGCCGGCGTGCGGCGTATCGAGGGCACCACCGGCTTTGGCGTGCTGTCCCGCCTGCACGAGCAGGAGACGCTGCTCGGCACCTGCGCCAATGCGCTGAAGGTGCAGAACCCGGCCGACATGCCCCGCCGTCTGGAGCAGATGCATGTCGAAACAAAGGAACTCAAACGCGCCCTGGAATCCTCCCGTGCCAAACTGGCCGAGGCCGAAACCAAAGCCATGGTGGGAGAGGCCGTCTCCTGCGGCAAGGTCAGACTGCTGGCCAAACGCATGAATACCACCCCCGACGCCGCCCGCCAGATGTGCGACGCCCTCAAAGCCGCCCATCCCGACCTGGTCAGCGTGTTTGCCGTCACCTGCGGCGAAAAACTCAACTTTGTGGCCGCCTGCGGCGCAGAGGCCGTCAAAGCAGGCGCACACGCCGGCAACCTCCTGCGCGAGGTCAGCGCCGTCACCGGCGGCAAGGGCGGCGGCCGCCCCGACAGTGCCATGAGCGGCGGCGTGGACCATACCAAGATCGATGACGCCCTGGCCGTTGCCAAAACCCTGCTCCTCGCGCTGTAATTCAATTGAGTATAATGATGTGGGGGAGGCCTTTTTGAAAAAAGGCCCTCCCCCACACCCCCTCTCAAA
>CAMGGT010000204.1 GCA_946055715.1 uncultured Clostridia bacterium
AGTGTGGCTTCCATATCCGCCCGCAACAATGCGCTCTTCTCTGCTTTTGTACCCGATGGCTCCTTGCTCCCATCCCGGAGGGAGGCATAAAAGATTGTTCTCCTCATCCACCGCAAAAGAAATGGCGGGAGGAGCAAGCCCCTCCCCTACCGAGGATCGGTTGCTTCCCACGCTTTCGGTACTTGGCCGATGCGGATAGTCGACCTTGTTTCCGTAAGTGTGGCTTCCATATCCGCCCGCAACAATGCGCTCTTCTCTGCTTTTGTACCCGCTGGCTCCTTGCTCCCATCCCGGAGGGAGGCGTTTTGATTGTCCCGATCGTTGCACTTAAAACGAGCAATTACATCAACCAAACAAATAACGCACGAAGCGCTGTATCATTTTCACAGCACTCCGTGCGTCTTTGTTCTGCGCCAAAATCTTCGACCGGGGAGGGGGGGATTATTTGGCGTATTCGACTGCTCGACTCTCGCGGATGACATTCACCTTGATCTGTCCGGGATAGGTCAACTCGGCTTCGATCTTCTTGGCGATGTCACGCGCAAGCAGCATCATCTGCTCTTCGTTGACATCCTCGGGGCGAACCACGACGCGCACTTCGCGGCCTGCCTGAATGGCGAAGGTCTTTTCCACTCCGGGGAATTCGGAGGAGATCTCCTCCAGTTTTTGCAGACGCTTGATGTAGTTTTCCATGTTTTCGCGGCGGGCACCGGGGCGGGCGGCCGAAATGGCGTCCGCGGCCTGCACGATCAGCGCGATGACGGAATGGGCTTCCACGTCGCCGTGGTGTGCCTCGATGGCATGGACAACCTCTTTGCTCTCGTGGTATTTGCGGGCGATCTCCACGCCCAGCGTGACATGTGAGCCCTCCACCTCTGCGGTGAGCGCCTTGCCGATGTCATGCAGCAGACCCGCGCGCTTGGCCACCATGGAGTCCACCCCCATCTCGTCGGCGATCATGCCGCTGAGCAGGGAGACTTCAATGGAATGGCGAAGGGCGTTCTGCCCGTAGCTGGTGCGGTATTTCATGCGGCCCAGCAGTTTGATCAGCTCGGCATGCAGTCCGTGCACGCCCGTTTCAAACACGGCCTTTTCGCCGGCCTGCTTGATGACGTTGTCCACATCCCGCTGTGCCTTCTCCACCATTTCCTCAATGCGGGCGGGGTGGATGCGGCCGTCGGAGATCAGTTTTTCAAGTGCCAGACGCGCCACCTCACGGCGGACGGGGTCAAAGCCCGAAATGGTGATGACCTCCGGGGTGTCGTCGATGATGAGTTCCACACCGGTCAGGGTCTCGATGGTGCGGATGTTGCGCCCCTCTCTGCCGATGATGCGGCCTTTCATCTCCTCGTTGGGCAGGGGAACAACGGAAATGGCCGCCTCGCTCACATGGTCGGCGGCGCACCGCTGGATGGCCAGCGACAGGATGTCGCGCGCTTTGGTTTCTGCGTCCTCGCGGAACTGCGCCTCATAGTTGGCCAGCTTCAGTGCGGTCTCGTGGGCGATCTCGTCATCCAGGCGGGAGACGATCTCGGCTTTGGCCTCTTCGCTGGTCATGCCGGCGACCTTCTCCAGACGGCTGAGTTGTTCGTCCAGCGCCTGTTGGATCTGTTCCTTGAGCTCGTCCGCCTCTTTCTGGCGGGCCTGAAGCTGCTGCTCTTTGCGCTCGATGTTGTCGGTCTTGCGGTCCAGCGTCTCTTCCTTCTGCTGGATGCGGCGCTCCATGCGCGTGACTTCTTTACGGCGCTCTTTCAGCTCTTCATCCGCCTCGTTTTTGGCGGCCAGGATCTCTTCTTTTGCTTCAATCAGTGACTCCTTCTTGCGGGTCTCGGCCTGCTTGATGGCATCTTCCAGCATTTGCGTGGCCTGTTTTTCCGCGGAGCCGATCTTGGCTTCGGCCACTTTCTTGCGCCACAGAAAACCCATCCAGCAACCGATGAGCAGACCGGCGACGCCGCCAATGGCCAAAAACAGAAATTCCATCACTTCTACCTCCTTTCTTTGGTCGGTATGACGTATTGTAGAATGATGATAAAAAGCAATAAAGCCGCGCATTTCGTGCGCATGCGCGGCGAATACTACTATTTACTTATTATAAAGCACATTCAATAAATTGTCAAGTCGCTTTTCCCCATCTTTTGCGCAACATTTCACCAAATGGGAGGACAAGAGAGGATGATGGAGAAAGGTTCACAAAAAATTCACACAAAAATGGCCGCATACCCTTGACAAGACGGCTGTGAAGTGTTACATTATATTCGAAAGTTTAGCACTCCAAACTTTTGAGTGCTAAACCCGGACGCCAAATCGACCCGGATGTAGCCGGCACGGACTTGACACTGTGTGACCGCGACCGCTAATTCGCATCTCCGGTCAATGCTGAAAGGAGGCAGGAACATGGGAGACGGAAGAAATCTTTCCGAGCGGCAGAAAACCATTCTCCGCGCGGTCGTTGATGCCCATATACGCTACGGTGAGCCGGTCGGCTCCAAATATATCGTGCAGAATCAGAACCTGACCTGCTCCTCCGCGACCATCCGCAACGAAATGGCAGAACTGGAAGCCATGGGCTTGCTGGAGCAGCCGCACACCTCCGCCGGCCGTGTGCCGACCGAGGCGGGCTATCGCTACTATGTGGATTCGCTGTTGCGCACCTATCATGCCACCGCTTCCGAAGTGGAAGAAATGAGCCGGTCGCTGCGCCGCAAGCTCGGTGAGCTGGACCAGGTGCTGGCAGAGGCCTCACGGCTGGCCTCGGCGCTGACCAACTATCCCGGCATTGCCGTCAAAGCGCGGCCGGGCGAGGTGACGGTCAACCGCTTTGAGGGCATTTATGTGGAGCCCTCCAAATTTCTGCTGGTGATGCTGTTCTCCTCCGGCACGGTGCGCACGAAGGCGGTAAACAGCGAGCGGCCGCTGTCCCAGACGGACTTTGAGACGGTGCTGTCGGCCCTCAATGCCTGTCTGTCCGGCCGCCCCGCCGAGGCCATTAACCTGCCGGTGATGGTCGAGCTTGAAAACGCCCTGCCGGGTCTTGCCTTTCTGGTTAACCCGCTGTGCAAGCTCATCTATGACGCCATGGCGGAGCAGCGCGAAAGCGACCTGCGGGTGGAGGGCGTCAACCGCCTGCTGCAGTATCCCGAATATGAAAACATCGATGAACTGCGCAACATGA
>CAMGGT010000205.1 GCA_946055715.1 uncultured Clostridia bacterium
ATATTACGGGCAGATTCGGATAATCTGCGGCGGGCGGTTGATTTCCGCCGCAAAAACCGTTATAATGGAGGCAGAATATGTCAACGAGAAAGCTATTTGAACAGGAACTTGACGCGCTGAAAACAGAATTGGTGGAGATGTGCCGCCTTACCGAGCAGATGATCTCGGACGCTGTGTCGGCACTCATCAACCATGACAGAGAGCTGGGCAAAAGCATCGGGCAGGCAGACAAACGCGTGGACGAATATGAGATGGACATCGAGCGAAAGTGCATGCACATCCTGCTGCGGCAGCAGCCGGTGGCAAAGGATTTCCGCGAGGTCTCTGTCGCACTCAAGGTCATCACGGACATCGAGCGGTTCGGCGACCAGGCAAGCGACATCGGCGACCTTGTCTATACCATGCCGGAGGGCGGTTGCTGCGGCCTGCAGACCCACATTGCCGCCATGGGGGAACTGACGCTGAAAATGGTGCGCAAGAGTGTGGACTCGCTGATCGAAAACGACCAGGCGCTGGCCGACGAGGTCATCCGCATGGATGACGAGGTGGACGCCCTTTTTGTCACCGTCAAGCAGGAGCTGATCAATCTCATCGCGCAGGACGGCAAAAACGGCGACCGTGCCATCGAGATGATGATGGCGGCCAAATACCTGGAGCGCATCGGCGACCACGCGGTCAACCTGGCCGAATGGAGCAAATACAACGAAACGGGAGTACACCTGAAATTCTGATGAAAGAACGCATATACATCGTAGAAGACGATGAGGGCATCCGGGACGTATACGACGGGGCGTTTGACGGTCTGTATGACACAGAGATGTTTGAAAACGGCAGGGACTTTTTTGCCGCTTTTTCGGCACAGCGGCCGGATCTGGTCATATTGGACATCATGCTGCCGGACATGGACGGGTACACCATCCTCACAAAGATCCGCGAGACAGACGAGAGGGTGCCGGTCATCTGCGTCAGTGCCCGCACAGACGAGATGAGCTTTGTCAAAGGGCTGAACAAGGGCGCCGACGACTATATGGCCAAGCCCTTTTCCGTTTTGGAGCTGCTGGCCCGCGTCAAGGCCAATTTGCGCCGTGCGGGGCAGAACATCACCTCGGTCGACGGGTTTTCGGTGGATGCCAATCTGTGGAAGGTGTTTTATGAGGGAAAAGACCTGCACCTGACGCTCAAAGAGTTTCGTCTCATGCAGATGCTCATCGGCCGCGCGGGCGTGACCGTCGGGCGGGAAGAGCTCTTCTGCTGTGCATGGGGAGAAGATTTTATGGGAGAGACGCGGACGCTGGACATGCACATTGCCGCCCTGCGCGAAAAGATCAGGCAGGCGGGCGGCGGCGATTGCATCGTGACCGTGCGCGGCGTCGGATATCGGTTTGAAAGCAGATGAAAAAGAAGATTTTTATCCGGGTTTTCGGCATAGCGGCCTTGTCGGTTCTGCTGGTGTTCGCTTTCGGGATCGTGGCGGTGAGCAGAAACGCAAAGGCCATCACGGCAGACGGACTCGCCCAAGAGACCCGGTTGGTGTGCAGTTTTCTGCATGAAAGCACAGACTTCTCCGGCCTTTCGGGGGCAGAGGCAAACGATGCCTTCCGCGCAACGGTGCTGGATATGTCCGGCAATGTTCTCTATGAAAGTGACACCCGCTCACCGCTGGAAAACCACGCCGACCGGGAAGAGGTGAGATGCGCCATAGAGGGGCATCCCACGACCGTCGAGCGGTACTCCGACACCTTCGGGTGCAAAATGACCTACTATGCAGAGAAGACAACGCTTGCAGACGGGCGGGAAGTGGTGGTGCGCCTGGCCGTGAGAAGCCGGAGCATCAATGCCTATATCGCCCTGGCGTTGCCGCTGCTGCTTGGCGTTCTGGCGGTGTCGCTTGGGGCTTCGGTCGTGCTGTCGCGCGTGTTGTCCGACAGGGTATCCGCCAAGATCACGGAAGTGGGTGACAGTCTGCGGCGGCTCAACCGGGGCAACTACACGCCCATCCGCACAGACACAAGCGAGCCGGAACTCTATTCGGTCGTGGGCGAGATCAATGAGCTCAGCCAAAGCATGCACAAAAACATCACCGCCCTCCGCCGTGAACATGACAAGCTGAACACGGTGCTGGAGAACATCTGTCAAGGCATCATCGCCGTTGACCGGCAAAAGAAGATCGTGTTTGCCAACGGCAGTGCCTGCCGCCTGTTTGGCGCGAAGGACCCCTCTATCGGCAAGGACCTGGTCTACCTCATCGACGACCTTGCCCTGTGCGAAAAGATCGCCCGCCACCTTGAGGCAGACGATGTGTGGGAATATGCTTACGGAGACAAAACACTGTCGGTGGCTGTCCGCCGGGTGGCGGAAGACGGGGCGTGCGGAGAGAGCTTTTCCATCGTCATTTTCACAGACATGACCGCAGAACGCGCCATCGCGCGGCAGAAGAGCGACTTTTTTGCCAATGCCTCCCATGAACTCAAAACGCCCGTGACCGTCATGCAGGGGCTTTCCGAGGTGCTGCTCACCAAGGGAGTCCCCGACAAGACCGCCGAAAAGCAGATCGCCCGCATCCACAGCGAATGCCTGCGCCTGTCTGCCCTTGTGTCGGACATGCTGAAGCTCAGTCGTCTGGAACGCGGGGAACAGACCCCGCAGACACCGCAGGAGGTAGACCTTCGGTCGGTGGCACAAGAGGTGCTTTCCCGCCTGGAAGAGCAAATGCAGAAAAACGGCATCACCGCCTCAGTCGAAGGTCATGCCACCCTGCGCACGGATGCGGAAAAACTGTTTGAAGTCATGGAGAACCTCTGCACCAACGCGGTCAACTATAACCGCGAAAACGGCAGCGTCACCGTCTCGCTTGCGCAAACGAAGGAGGCCGTGACATTGCAGGTGGCAGACACCGGCATCGGCATCGCCAAAGAACACCTCCCCCGCCTGTGCGAACGGTTTTACCGCGTGGATGAATCCCGTTCCAAAAAGACGGGCGGCACGGGGCTGGGGCTGGCCATCGTCAAGCACATCTGTGCCTCCGAGGGGGCAGACCTCTCCATTGAAAGCACCGTCGGCGTAGGCACGACCGTGACGGTCACCTTCCACCCCACAGCCGACTGAAGTGCCGTTTTTGCATCAGAAAAACCGGTTGTGGCCATCGGCATAGCCATGCGAGGGTA
>CAMGGT010000206.1 GCA_946055715.1 uncultured Clostridia bacterium
CACACCTCATCCACCGCTTCGCGGTCCCCCTTCCCCCACTGGGGAAGGCATTTAATAATTGACCTTCGGTTGCTTGCCTTTGGCGGAATGTTTTGCTATACGGTAGGGCGGGGGCTTGCTCCCGCCCTACGAGTTTAGAAATGCGCGGTACTTTCGGTATTTTAACTGATGCGGTTATTACGCCTATACCGCAGGGACGGATTCCATATCCGTCCGCAACAATCCCCCATTCTCTGCTTTTGCCCCTTCAATCCTCCGGCAGTTCACGGGGGAAGGCCAAGTGCTGCATAAACAGGGCAGAAAAGCTTTCACTTTGGTTGAGAGCAAGCGTGCGACAGCGAGTAGCCGCATCGGCCAAGCGCGAGACGGTGTCGGGGGCGGCCACGCAGAGGGCAGCACCCGCGAGCGCGGCATTGCCCACCGGGGTCATTTTGTCAAGGAAATCCACAGGCAACAGCCCGCATCTCACACAACTGTACGGATGCAAAAAATAACCCAGCCCACCGGCCACATACACGCGGCGCACGTTGTCGGCGGACAGGCCTTCTTCTGCCAGTAATGCGAGCATGCCGGCACATACCGCGCTTTTGGCGAGTTGAACGGCGCGCACATCCTCACGCGTCAGCCGGAGTTCCGTATCTCCATCCGATATGGGACGGCCGTCTGCGCTTTCATGCAGGCCGACCAGCCGAAAGTCCCGCTCCATATAGCCCGTTTCATCCAGAATACCCGCGTCCAACAGATAGGCAACAAGGTCCACCAGTCCGCTTCCGCACAGGCCGATGGGCGGCGCGTCGGCCACCGTGCGGAACACAAGCTGCCCCTGCCTCCGGAATATCCGGCACACCGCGCCGGGGATGCCTCCCGTCCCGCAGGAGATGCCCGCGCCTTCCAGTGCCGGGCCTGCCGCCACGGAAGTGGCCGTCAATCGGGTGCCGGAGGCCAGTATCATTTCGCCGTTGGTGCCGATATCCACCAAAAGAGAGGGGGGTTCTTGTTCTGCGCGGGCGATTTCCAGCCCGCAGAGAATATCGCTGCCGACAAAGGCGGAGGCAGAGGGCAAGACCGTCACTCTCTCAAAAGGCAGATGCAGATCAGCCCCGCCAAAAACTTTTGTCTCCAGGAATACGGGGGTAAAGGGATGGACGCCCATCCCTTCGGGCGAAAGGCCACAGAATATGTGCAGCATGGTGGGGTTGCCCGCCACATAGAGCGCGGGCGGCACAGTCCCCTTTTGTGTGATGTCTGCCACCATATCGGAAACGGTGGCGAGCAGAACGCGGCGCATTTCTTGCAGATGCCCTTCGCGGCAGGCCGTGATGCGGGTCATCACATCGGCACCGAATGCCTGCTGGGGATTGAGGCGGGTGCAGGTGCGCACATACCGGCCGTCCGGCGCGACTAATGCGGCTGCCAGGGTGGTGGTACCAATGTCCAGCGCGATGCCGCAAGCGTTCTGCTCTTTGGTCGCCCTGTGACCCGCCTGTGCAGAACTGTCTGCAAATGCCTGCGCCCCCACCCGCACTTGACTGCCGGTTGACGAAAGCGGCGGCGCGGCAATTTCATCGGCTACCTGCCGAAGAACATCCGAATTAGCAGGGGTTTTAGTGTAATTGTCACTGTTTGTATCATTTTTGCCGCGTTCGGTCGGCGGTTTTTCAGGCATAATCGGCGGAACGGGTATGTCATCACCGCTGTGGATCGTCTCCGGCGGTTGCTCGGCTACGGAAACAGCGGGCACAAAGACCGTCATTTCTTCCGGGGGACAGAGCGTGCGGCATGCCGGCACCGTCTGTCCGTCCGCCAGGCGCACTCTGCATTTGCCGCAGGTGCCCCTGCCGCCGCAGGGCGGTGTCAAGGCTAGGCGCCTGTCGCGCAGTGCGTCCGAGAGCTTTTGTCCGGCGCAGTCGGGGGGGATGTGAACCGCGATCTCTTTCATGCTTTCTTCTCCGCTTGGTTTGTTCATTCTATTCTCTGCTTGTGTCGCATTGGCTGTGCCTTGGAAACAAAATTGTTCTGTTTTTGATAAAACCCCTGCTCTTTTGCGCCAAAACGCGAACTATATGTATTTTGAAGACAAGCCATCTCTTCTGTCAGTTGTTGCAGGCGCACTTGAAAGCACAGTTGCAAAAGAAGCGCCGGCAATTGCCCGACAGAGCGTGTTTACGCTCTGTCGGGCGGCATACCGACGCTTGATGGGTGATGAATCTCAGTAGGCGATGCCTTGGGCGATCATGGACTCAGCCACTTTCTCAAACCCGGCGATGTTCGCACCGGCGACCAGGTCACCCTTCATGCCGTACTTTTCGGCGGCATTGTAGGCGTTGTGGAAGATGCCTCGCATGATGCCTTTGAGTTTTTCGTCCACTTCTTCAAATGTCCAGCTATAACGCATGGAGTTCTGGCTCATTTCCAGTGCGGAGGTGGCCACGCCGCCGGCGTTTGCCGCCTTGGCGGGGGCAAACAGCACGCCAGCTTTTCTAAAGACCTCGATGGCACCGGGCGTGGAGGGCATGTTGGCACCCTCGCCCACGGCGATCACGCCGTTTTTGACCAGCGCATTTGCGCTTTGCTCATCAATTTCGTTCTGGGTAGCGCAGGGGAGTGCCACGTCGCAGGGCACCGTCCAGATGCCTGCGCACCCTTCGTGGTATTCCGCGGTGGAAACGCGCGCGGCATACTCTTTGATGCGCCCCCGTTCCACTTCCTTGATCTGCTTGACGACGGCCAGGTCAATGCCGTTTTTGTCGTAGATATAGCCGTTGGAGTCCGACATGGCAACGACTTTGGCGCCCAGCTCCGTCGCCTTCTGGTTGGCATAGATGGCCACGTTGCCCGATCCGGAGATGACCACCGTTTTGCCGGCAAAGGAATCGTTTTTCATGCAGGCAAGCATTTCGCTGACAAAATAGCAAAGGCCAAAGCCGGTGGCTTCCTTGCGGGCCAGTGACCCGCCATAGGTCAGTCCCTTGCCGGTCAGCACACCTGTAAACTCGTTGCGCAGGCGTTTGTACTGGCCGTACATATAGCCGATCTCTCGTGCGCCCACGCCGATGTCGCCCGCGGGTACGTCTGTGTCTGCGCCGATGTGCTTGGAAAGCTCGGTCATAAACCTCTGGCAGAAGCGCATAACTT
>CAMGGT010000207.1 GCA_946055715.1 uncultured Clostridia bacterium
GGCATTTTTTTATGAAGAAAAACAACAACTCCGCATCTGTCCCCGCGTCTGCCGCCCGTGTGCCGCTGCGCAAGCTCACCGCCACCGCCCTGCTTGCCGCCATGGGCACCGCACTTGCTGTGGTGCCGCGCCTGCTCACATGGGGAGACATCGCCCGGCTGGACCTGGCCATTCTGCCGGTCATCGTGGCGGCCATCGCCCTCGGTCCCCTCTGGAGCGCCTGTGCCTACGGCCTGACCGATCTGCTGGGCTGTCTGCTGCAGGGATACACCCCGTTTCTGCCCATTCTCGCCTGTAAATTGCTGGTGGGGGTGTGGTTGGGGCTGTGTCTCTATCGTCACCCTGCCAATTGGAAGAGGTCGCTCTTTTGTCTGTTTGTGGCGGGGGTTGTGGCCGATTTTGCCTTAATGGGCTTGTCGTTCCGCCTGTTTTACGGCAAGCCGTGGATCGACCTGATCGTCTCGCGCGGTATCACCGCTTCTCTGAACTTTGCGGTGCGCATGGTCTTTCTTGCATGGGCGGCCGAGCGGCTCTCGCGGTTGCTCTGCCGCGCCATGCATCTGCCTATGGCTTTTGCGGTGACATCCGGCAGGGCAGGCGGTGCTTCGGCTGTACCCCCGCAGAGTGCCGACACCCCCGCGGGCGTCGATATGCCTGCCGCATCGCAGAGAGAAGAACAACCCACCGCACATGCCGCACCCGACGGTCAAGCGGAGACGGACGGAAAAATATGACAAAAGATTTTCAGGCGTATGCCCACAGCTTTCAGGTCTTTCCCAAACTGGGGCTGACACGCATCCGTGCCCTGCTGACCCGCCTGGGTGACCCGCAGAAAACGGGTTGCTACTACCATGTGGCAGGCACCAACGGCAAAGGGTCGGTCTCTGTTGCTCTGGCCGCCATGCTGACGGCCGGGGGCAGAAAGACAGGGCTGTATACCTCCCCGAACCTGGTGCGGGTCAACGAGCGGATCGCCGTTGACGGTACCCCCATCTCGGACGATGACCTGGCCGTGTTGCTGGGAGAAGTGGAGGCGGCCTGCGCCGCCGTGGCAAAAGAGACGAAAGAGACCCCCACCCCCTTTGAGATCTGGACGGCGGCCGCCTTCTTGTGGTTTGCGCGGCAGAAGTGTGACGCCGTGGTGCTGGAAGTGGGGCTGGGCGGCGAATTCGACGCCACCAATGTCATCGAACACTGTGAGACGGCCGTATTGACCCACATCGACTATGACCATACGGCACAGCTCGGCACCACCCTTGCCGCCATCGCACAGGCAAAATGCGGCATTATCAAGCCGGGGTGTCGGGTACTCACCGTTCCGCAACACCCGGAGGTAATGGCCGAGATCCGTTCTGCCTGCGCGAAAAAAGGGGCAACGCTTTGCGTGTGCGAACCGCCGCCCCCCGCCCGCCACAGCGGCTTTTATGAGGTGGTGGATCTGCCGGGTCTGCCAGAGACCACCCTGCCGTTCTGCGGCATGCATCAGATCGAAAATTGTGCGCTTGCCGTTGCCTGCGCGACCCAAGCCGGGCTTGATGGCACCACCGTTCGCCGCGGGCTTGCCGCCGCCCGTCACCCCGGCCGCATGGAACTGCTGCGCCGCGACCCGCCCCTGCTCTATGACGGCGGGCACAATCCAAACGGCATCTCCGCCCTTGTGGCATCTCTTGCTCGGTATGCGCCGGGTATGCGCTTCACCGTGATCTTTGCCGCCATGAGAGACAAGGAGATCGCCCCCTCGCTTGCCATGCTTTCGGAGGTGTCAGAAGGGTTCATTTTTACCTCTGTTTGCAAAAACCCCCGGGCAATGACCCCCGAAGAACTGACCGACCGCGCCAAAGAGGCGGGCATTTGCGGGGCCGCCGCACCCTCCCTTTCCGCCGCCTTGGAGGCCGCGGGCAACCGCCCGACGCTGGTGTGCGGCTCTCTGTATCTGTATGCAGACCTGCCGCCGAAGTTGCGGTCTTTGTGAGCAAATGTTTGTAAGCAAATGTTCCCCTGCCTGCCCGAAAAAGGCCGTGTGACTGTCGCAAATGCGTATGATGACTTCCGCATTTGCGACAGTCTTTTTTGCATGCGGCGCACGACACCGCATCCGATAAGGCGCAAGCCAAAACGGCACAAGATCGTACAATGTCTTTCTTGCATCGCTTTTTTGCATTGAAGCGCACGTCGATCCGCCCGGGAACACCATAAGAAATAACAGGTAAAACGCCTCGTTTTTGTGAATTTTGAAATTTTGTATGGACTTTTATTTCCGCTGATGTTATAATAAAATAGTTAAAGAGAAAATGATATAGAGGAGAGCTTCCGATGAAAAACAGAATCTGGACGCTGGTCACCCTGCTGTGCCTGCTGGTGCCCGTGGTCTTGCTGGCCGTGGGCATGACCGTGACGGCCTGCCCGGATCTGACCTGCGGCGACACGACCCTCACCCCCGGTCTGACCTACTATGTGCTGCGCTACCGCGACGGCAGCGCGTGCGACGTGGGGGACGAGTGGCGCCACCGCCACCCCGAAGACTTTTCGGGCAGCGAGAATCCGCTCTCTCTGCTCTATGACCTGCGGGACTTCGGCGACCGCATGCCCGACGGCGTGCAGATCATCCTGCACACGGGCACAGAGGATGTTGCCTGCACCCCTGCAGACCTGGGCGCGCTTCCCGTATCCATGGCAGACGTGGAATACGCGTTTTTATACCTGGTGTGGCAGATGCCCCTCGGCACCAATGCCAACGCCGTCTACTATTTTGAGTGAGGTAACACCGACAAATGACCCCCACCCCCAACACCGACTTTCACGCGCTTTGCCGGAAGGTAAAAGCGCTGCTTTCCCCCGCAGAACCGCGGGTATATGTGCAGACCTTCGGCTGTCAGCAGAATGTGGCCGACGGCGAAAAGATGCTGGGCATCGCCTGCGAGATGGGCTATTCTCCCTGTGAGCGCCCGGAGGAGGCAGACCTGATCCTGGTCAACACCTGCGCCATTCGCGAACATGCGGAGATTAAGGCCCTGTCCGTTGTGGGACAGTACAAGCACCTCTGGGAGCAAAACCCGGACCTCATCATCGGGGTGACGGGATGCATGACCGCACAGGCGCACCGTGTGGAGCAGATCCGCCGCAGT
>CAMGGT010000208.1 GCA_946055715.1 uncultured Clostridia bacterium
CCATGTCCAGATATTTCCCCTGGCGGTCGTCATACTCGCGGATGCCCCGCGCCACATCCATTTTGGCGGCGACAAGCGCGGTGAAATAAGCGTCGTGGAGGGCGTCATGTGCGGGCAGGTGCTGTTCGATGCCGAACTGCTCCATGGCATATTCAAGAGAGCGCTGCTTGCTGGAACCATCTGTCTGGCGGTTGTAGATGATCTGCAGGTCATACACGGGCGGCACCCAGTCGGTGGGGAGGCCGTGCGCGCGCAGATTGTCGGTGAACATGGGCACATCGTCCGGCCCCCAGGTGAGCAGAACGGCATCCTCGCCGCACCAGCGGCGGAATCGCTCGGAGGCCTCCTCGAGGGGAGAACCCATGTCGATCATCGCCTGGGTGATGCCCGTGAGCTGTGCGACATGGCGGTGAATGCGGCGGAAAAAGCGGGGGCGCACAATAACGCTGAACGACCCGATGATGCGCCGCTGTTCGTTCATTTTGACGGCGCCGATCTGAATGACCTCGCCGCGCAGGCGGCAGTTCAGCCGTTTTTGCACCGCCTGGGACTGTTCATAGTAGGCCTGGTTCCATTCCAGGTCAAGCAAAATATAGTTCATGTCTGTATGTTTGTCGCTTTCTGTGAAAGGTATACCGAAAATAGAAGGGGTCAGACGAGGGCGGGCAGGCGGCCGTCGGCCAATTGCCACACCTCCTGCGAAAAGCCAAGGGTCAAAAAGAAGTCGGCCGTCATCTCCGCGTCGGAGACAAGCGTGATGCGCGCATCGTCAAAGGTCGGAACAGCCGTTCCATCCTGCGTTTGCGCCGCGGCAGACGAAGCGGCGGTGACATGGCAACTCTCCCATGTGCCCCCGTCTGCACTGCCAAAGAAGGCCCCGGCGTGGCAACCCTCGGCCGGCTGTGCCGTGGCAGAAGCACCGCCGCCCGCAAAGCAGGCCAGCAAGCTGCCGCCGCGCACCATGCCCGCAAACCCGCCGGCATGGGCAGAGCCGTCGCCGGCGCGGGCGTTGGCATTGCCCTGCGCCACACACCGCACAAGAGAACCGCCCGTCTGCTGGCCGACAAAGCCGCCCGCCGCTCCGATCTCGCCGTAGGCGAGGGCGATGGCGTTGCCGGTGGCCGCGCAGTCTGTGATTTCTCCGTCATTTTGCCCCACAAAGCCACCCGCCACGGGATATTGCAGGGTGGAGGTGCAGTCCACATTGCCCATGGCGGTGCATCTGCGGACGGTGCCGCTGTTCTGCCCCACCATGCCGCCGCCGTATACGCACAGAATGGTGCCTTTGATGCCGCTGACGGACACATCTGCCGTGCAGTCAGACAGCAGGCCGCCGCGGCATTGCCCAACAAGGCCGCCGGAGACGCTGGTGTATTTGGAGGTGTTGGTCACCTGCCCACTGCCGGAAACATTCTCGGCCGAGCCGAGCAATCTGCCGCACAGCAGACCCGCATAGCCGCCGTTGGCGTTGTTGGCCTGGCAGACACCCGACAGCGAAAGGCCGTCGACTGTGCCGCACAGCACGCCGAACATGCCGAAATTCTCATAGGAAGACCCGGTGACGGAAATACCCGACAGGGTCTTTCCGTTGCCCCAAAAATATCCGTAATAGACGGCAAGGGGCGCAAAATTGCCGGACAGCGCGATGTCTGCCGTCAGGCGATATGAGCGGTCTGCCCGCATGCCCTTGAGCGCGGCTGCTGTGGCCACGGGCAGGGGGTTGCCCACCGAGCCCTCCGCGCAGGACGCAGGAACGGAAACGGCGGCGCACCCTGCAAAGCGGGGGTATGTTTCCGCTTCTGTCTGCCAGTCGGCAGACAGAAGCAGCAGTTGTGCGAGGGCAGAGGCCTCTTTTTGCCGGTCAAGCGGCAGGCAGTCGCCCAGCCCGGCAAAATACCCGGCTTCCGAATAGCAGAGGTCGGCGGCCTTTCCGCCGTTTTCGCCCACCACCGCACCGCCAAAGGCCAACTGCGGCGTTTTGGCAGAAACGGAGGGGTTGCCGGCGGCAAATACGCGGCAAAGCGTCCCGTCACTTCTGCCTACGGCACCGCCCGCCCATGCGCTTTTCTGCGAAGCGGAAGCGGTGGCGCGGCTCTGCCCAAGCGAGATGCAGGCCTCAACATCCCCACGGCTGTAGCCCACAAGCCCGCCCGCCGCGGCACTGCCCGCAGACGAGGTGGCAGAGACATCTGCGTTGGCATAACAGTCCGAAACAGTCCCCGCAAGATACCCCGCGATCCCGCCCGCATAGCCGGTGCGGGTGGCAGACACCGAGACGGTCGCTTCCGAGACAGCCAGGCGGGTCACGCTGCCGCAAACATAGCCGAACAGGCCGCCGCACAACGCAGTGGTGTAGCCGGTTTTGCCCTGCAACGCCACCGAAAAGCGGGATATGGTATGCCCCCGCCCGTCAAAGTGACCCGAGAAAGGCAGAGCGGAGAGGGGCGAGGGGTCATAGTACAGGCCGATGGGTGTCCAGTCGGTGCCCTCAAGATCAATGTCGGCGGTCAGGGCAAAATACAGCCCCGCACAGTCGTCGCCGCCGTTCACACGCCCGGCAAGGGCAAACAGGTCTGCCGTATCGGAGAGAAGATACGGGTCTGCCGCCGTTCCCGCCCCCGCAAAGACAGCGGGTGAAGCCGTGACCTGCGGCACCGGGGCATCCGGGGGTGCCGCGCCGACACCCGATGCAAAAGCGGCGCACAGAAGAAAAAGGATCACCGCAAAGGAAAACCGTCTGCCCATCGTTTGTCTCCGTTTCTGCCGCGTGTGCGCGGCGGTGTTGCGGCGGGTGTTGCCCATCCGGCCTGAAAGATAGCTGATATAATCATCCAATATAGTATTATACATATTTTAAAAAGGGCTGTCAAGGGCGCGGCGCCATTTCCTTTGCCTGCCGCAATGTCACTATCATAGCCCGTGCGGCACCGTTCTCCCATGACAAATGAACAGACCCCTGCGCCGATGGCCTGACTGCCTCCCTCCGGGATGGGAGCAAGGAGCAAGCGGGCACATAAGTAAAGCATGGTGCATTGCGCAGTACAATTGCATGTCTGTCACTTACGGTCACCGGAGAATGTTCTCCTCATCCACCGCTTCGCGGTCCCCCTTCCCCGCTGGGG
>CAMGGT010000209.1 GCA_946055715.1 uncultured Clostridia bacterium
GTGCTGTGCGTGGTGGGCACGGTCATCACCTTCCTGCAATGCCACTTTGGGGCCAAGTTCAGCTTCCGCGGGTATGAAAACGAGACCTTCCTGGTCCAATTCGGCACCCTCACCGGCACGGTCAACAACGGCATGATCCTTTTGCGCGAGATCGACCCGGACTACACCACCCCCGCCGCCAACTATATCGTGACGGCCAACGTCTTCAATTTCATCCTGATCGCACCGCTGTTCCTGCTGTTTTCGGTGGTTCCCACCGGCAAAACGGCCGCATGGCTGTGCTGTGGGCTGTTCTTTGTGCTGTGGGCGGTGTATACCCTGCTGTTGTTCCGCCGCTCGCTGTTCCGTGCCCGCCATCCGAAGGGCAAGGACGAGATCTGGACGGATGACCGCGGCTTTGTCACCGAAGAGCAGTTGCTCTCAGACAGCGCCCCCGCGGGCGGAGATGCCACGGACGGGCAGAACGGCTGAATTTCATCACACAAGGCGGAACGGGCAGGGTGTCCCTCCGCCTTTTTTGGCGCAAAGAGGCAACGCCACGGCCGTCTGCCAAACGGCGGGTGCCCTGCCGCAGAAGACCCAAAAAGGCCGCAAAATCGCCAAACCCCTTCCCCGGCCAAAGCAACAATAAAGGAGCTGCCATGAAAAAAGAGATCAAAACCGCCGGCGCCCCCGCATCCACCCGGAGCGAGGACAGGCGGGCGCTGTTTCCGCCGCTGACCCGCGCCGAGATGGACGCGCGGGGGTGGGAAGCGCCGGATTTTGTGTATGTGTGCGGAGACGCCTATGTCGACCATCCGTCGTTTGGCTGTGCCATCATCACGCGCGTGTTGGAACACGCGGGCTTCCGCGTGGCGGTGCTGGCCCAGCCCGACTGGCACACCGCCGAGGATTTCCGCCGCTTCGGCCGGCCGCGGCTGGGCTTTCTGGTTTCGGCAGGCAATGTGGACTCCATGGTGGCACACTATACCGTCTCGCGCCGTCTCCGCGGAATGGACTACTATTCTCCCGGCGGCAAGCCGGGCCGTCGCCCCGACCGCGCCTCGATCGTGTATGCCAACCGCATCCGCGAGGCGTGGGGGGATGTGCCCATCATTTTAGGGGGGCTGGAGGCCTCCCTGCGCCGCCTGGCACACTATGACTATTGGGACGGCAAAATGCGCCGAGGGCTTTTGCTGGACAGCGGTGCCGACCTGCTCTCCTACGGCATGGGAGAAAGGGCGCTGGTGCGCATTGCCCAACTGCTGGACCGCGGCGTGCCCGTGCGCAAGATCCGGGATGTGCGCGGCACCGTGTGGGTGGGGCGAGAGGGCGACAAGATCCATTTTCCCTGCCTGACCCTGCCCGCCTGGCAGGAGGTGCGGGAGGGCGGACAGGCATATGCCGCCTCGTTTGCCGAGCAATACCGCCAGTCGGATTCGGTGCGCGGACAGGCATTGGTAGAACCCTACGACGGGTGTGTGCTGGTGCAGAACCCGCCCATGCCGCCGCTTGAGGGC
Source organism: uncultured Clostridia bacterium (assembly GCA_946055715.1). Taxonomy (GTDB): domain Bacteria; phylum Bacillota; class Clostridia; order Oscillospirales; family CAG-272; genus UBA1740. The sequence goes on from CAMGGT010000209.1 coordinate 1,500, forward strand.
AGGGAACTGGACGAGGTGTATGAGTTGCCCTATCAGCGCACCTGGCACCCGGATTATGACAGCGCGGGCGGCGTGCCCGCCATTGCGGAGGTCAAGTTCAGCATCACCCACAACCGCGGTTGCTTCGGTGCCTGCAACTTCTGCGCCATCGCCTTTCACCAGGGCAGAGAGGTGCGCGCCCGCTCGCCCGAAAGTGTGCTGAAAGAGGCAGAAGCGTTGACCCGCCTGCCCGACTTCAAGGGGTATATTCACGATGTGGGCGGCCCCACCGCCAACTTCCGCGCCCCCGCCTGCGACAAACAGCTAAAGCACGGCGTGTGCCCCAACCGCCGCTGCCTGTCGCCCGACCCCTGTCCCCACCTCAAGGTGGACCACAGCGAATATGCGGGGCTCCTGCGCGACATCGAGGCCCTGCCGGGGGTCAAGCGGGTGTTTGTACGCTCGGGCATCCGCTTTGACTATCTGCTCTATGACAAAGACCCGTCCTTCTTCCGGCAATTGGTGGAGCGCCATGTCTCGGGCCAACTCAAGGTCGCGCCCGAGCATTGCTCCGACCACGCCCTGGTGCTGATGGGTAAGCCGCGCATTGCGGTGTATGAGGCCTTCCGCCGCCGCTATTTTGACCTCTGCCGTGCCTGTGGCAAAGAGCAGTATCTGGTGCCCTACCTCATGTCCTCCCACCCCGGTGCCACCCTTCGGGACGCGGTGGAAATGGCCGTGTGGCTCAAACGGGAGGGGCTCAATCCCGAGCAGGTGCAGGATTTCTACCCCACGCCGGGCACCGTCTCCACCGTCATGTATGCCACCGGCATCCATCCGTTGACGGGAGAAGAAGTGTATGTCTGCCGCGACCCACACGAAAAACGCCTGCAACGGGCACTGCTCCAGTATGCCAACCCCAAAAATGCCCCCCTCGTGCGGGAGGCGTTGGTGCGCGCCGGCCGGCAGGACCTCATCGGCTATGCAAAAGACTGCCTGGTCCGCCCGGAAGAACCGGCCCGCGGCTCACAGCCCCCGCGCAAAGCCGCCGGCGCAAGCCCGTTTGAAACAGAAGAAAAAAATGCCCGCAAAACGCCGCGGGGAGGCAAAACCCCCGCCGCAAACAGGGCGGCAAAGGGCGGTTCGCCCGAAAGCAAAGCACCGGTCGCAAGCAAAACAAAAAAGAACGGTCTGTCTGACCGTTGGGCAGCCGACACAAACAGGGCAGAAAAAGGCAGTTCGCGCGCCCGCAAAGCGCCGGTCGCAAGCCCGTTTGAAACAGCGGACAAAAACGCCCGCAAAACCCCGCAGGTGCGCAAAGCATCCGGTACAAAAGCCGCCGCGCGAAAAGAGAAGAGCGGCACCCCCGCCGCCAAAATGCAACCGCGGAAGGGAAAGAAATGATGGTAGATGTGGGGGCGGCCTTTTTGAAAAAAGGCCTTCCCCCGCGCCCCCTCTCAAATACTTTTCGTGAAGAAGATATAGAATTGTCCTCGTCAAAATCCTTCGATATGGCAAAAAGGAAAAGAAAAACGCCTTCCGGCGGGAGGATAATATCCTCCCCTACGGAAAATGGCAAAATCGTGGGCATTCTTTCATGCCTCCCTCCGGGAGGGAGGGGGACCACGAAGTGGTGGAAG
>CAMGGT010000210.1 GCA_946055715.1 uncultured Clostridia bacterium
AGAACCGGAATCTGCCGCCTTCTTTCCATGCAGAGCAAATGCGACAGCCTTCGTCTTGCGGCGGTCACTCCGTGATGTGTTCCATCCCCTGCGCCAGCATAGTACGCACATGGTCGTCTGCCAGCGAGTAAAAGACAGATTTACCCTCCCGGCGGGAACGGATGAGTTTGGCGCGGCTCAGAATTTTGAGCTGGTGAGAAACGGCGGAAGGGGTCATGGCGAGGGCATCCGAGAGGTCGCACACGCACACCTCTTCTTCCAGCAGAACATAGAGGATGCGCACACGTGTGGAATCTCCAAACACCTTGAACAGTTCAGCCAGGTCATAGAGATGCTCTTCCGGCGGCAGCTTCTCTCTGACGGATGCCAGCAGGTTTTCATGTGTCTGCCGCTCGTCACAGCAGTCAATTTCTTTGGCGCACATGGCAGTCTCCTTTTTGTGAGTAATTGTGGGCAAAACGGGGGCATTTTGCCTAAACCCCCGGTAAAATCGGGTAAAACGGGGAGAAAAAAGGCAAAAATGGACAAGGGCAGGGGCAAAAAGCCGGGGAAGCGTCACCGCATGGCAAAAGTCACCACGTGGGAAGTAAAACCGGGTCAATCCGGGAAAAGTGAAAGAGGGGCAAACGCACCGTCAGTCATGCTTGTCGCCGGCACCCAAAGCGCGCAGGGCATTCAGCACGGCCAGCACCATCACGCCCACATCGGCAAAGATGGCCGCCCACATGTCGGCTCTTCCCAGTGCGCCGAGGAGCAGACAGACCCCTTTGACGGCCCGCGCAAAGACAATGTTCTCATAGACGATGCGCATACATTTACGGCACAGAGAGACGGCGCGCGCCACTTTCAGCGGGTCGTCGTCCATCAGCACAAGGTCGGCGGCCTCAATGGCGGCGTCCGACCCCATGCCGCCCATGGCGATGCCCACATCGGCGCGGGTCAGCACCGGCGCGTCGTTGATGCCGTCACCCACGAAGGCCAGTTTTTCGTTTGGCTTTTGCTCGGAAAGCAAAGCTTCCACCTGCGTCACCTTGTCGGCGGGGAGCAGATCGGCAAACACACGGTCAATGCCCACTTCCGCGGCCACGGCCTGTGCGGTGTTTTTGTTGTCGCCCGTCAGCATGACGGTCTGCTGTATTCCGCAGGCGTGCAGGGCAGAGATGGCCTTTTTGGCATTTGGCTTGATGCGGTCGGCGATCAGAATGTGGCCGGCATACGCGCCGTCCAGCGCGACATGTATCACCGTGCCCGCCTTGTGGCAGGGCAGGGGCTCCAGCCCCTCGCGGCGCATGAGCTTTTCGTTGCCCACCAGCACCGCGTGGCCGTCGACCGTGGCCTTGATGCCGTGCCCCGCCAACTCTTCTGCCTGCGAGACGCGGGCGGGGTCTAACTCGTCCTTGCAGGCCTCGCGCAGACTGCGGCTGATGGGGTGAGTAGAATAGGATTCCGCCAGGGCGGCGTACGTCAGCAGTTGCTCGTCGGATATGGTCGCGTGGTGAACGCCCGCCACCGCAAACACCCCTTCGGTGACGGTGCCGGTCTTGTCAAAGACCACTCGTTTGAGCTTTGCAGTGGTCTCAATATAGTTGGAGCCCTTAATGAGGATGCCCGCGCGGCTGGCGCCGCCAATGCCGGCAAAAAAGGTCAACGGAATGCTGATGACCAGCGCACAAGGACAGCTGATGACCAGAAATGTCAGCGCGCGGTAAAGCCACACGCCCCATTCGGGCGCAAGCGAAAGGCACAGCCGCACGATTGGCGGCAGCACGCCCAATGCCAGTGCGGCGGCGCAGACGGCGGGTGTGTATATCCGGGCAAAAGACGAAATGAAATTCTCGGAGCGGGACTTGCGCGAGGAGGCATTTTCCACCAGATCCAGGATCTTGGCCACGGTGGATTCGCCGAACGGGCGGGTCGTTTTGATATGCAAAACGCCGTTTACATTCACGCACCCCCCCTTCACTTCATCTCCGGGGGCCACCTCGCAGGGCATGCTTTCACCCGTGAGGGCAGAGGTGTCCAAAGATGAAAGCCCCTCGGTCACGATGCCGTCCAACGGCACTTTTTCGCCCGGGCGCACCAGGATGATGCTACCCACTGCCACCTCTTCGGGGTCGCATGAAACGGGGGTGCCATCCTCTCCCACCACATAGGCCACATCCGGGCGGATGTCCATCAAGGCACTGATGTTGCGGCGGCTTTTGCCCACCGCATAACTCTGAAACCACTCGCCGACCTGATAAAAGAGCATGACGGCCACGGCCTCCAGATAGTCGCCGGTGCTGAACAGCGCCAGCGCAATGGCGCCCAAGGTAGCCACCGCCATCAGAAAATTCTCGTCAAAGGGCTGCAGATGCGCAATGCCTTTTGCCGCCTTCCAGAGGATGTCATACCCCACCAGCAGATAGGGCACGGCATACAGCAAGGGTTGCAGCCACCCCTCGGGCGAGAAGATGACCAGCAGACCCGTCAGCAGAGCGGCGGCAATGATCCGCCCCAGATTGATCTTCTGTCGCTTTGTCATAGGTAGATCTCACAGTCGCTTTCTACTTTTTTGCAGTTTTTGCGCACCTGCTTCATCACATCTGCTTCGTTTGCCCCCTCGGCAAACTCCACGGTCATTTTCAGGGTCATGAAGTTGACCGTAGCAGACAAAACACCGGGGGTTTTTGTCGCTGCGGCCTCCATTTTGTTGGCGCAGTTGGCGCAGTCCACGTCAATTTTGTAGTTTTTTTTCATGGTCTGTCCTCTCTTTCGCGGGCTGTGCCCGCTGTTTCGGTTGATTTGATGAAACATCAGTTGAACAGCATTTAATATAACAACATTTGAACAACTGTTCAATTGTTATTATATACACAAAAGCGCAAATGTCAACCCCATTTTGCAAAAAAAACCGAAAAACTTCGTGGCACTCCTTGCAAGGCAGACAGATGCCGGCCGGCAACAAAAGCACGCCCGCGGTTTTGAAAACCCAAAAGGGGCTGTTGCAAATGCAAAAATGCAAAGCAGCGGGAGGAGCAAGCCCCTCCCCTACCGCAAAATCGACGGCTTCGGCTATTTTTCCCGCGGGCTCCTTCCACCGCTTCGCGGTCCCCCTCCCTCCCGGAGGGAGGCATA
>CAMGGT010000211.1 GCA_946055715.1 uncultured Clostridia bacterium
GGACAACATTGATGTCATGTTCAATAACTCCCTGGTTTCTCTGCTTTCCGGCACCATCACGCTGATCGGCACATTCCTGTTTATGCTTTCCACCAACTGGCTTCTGACGCTGGTCACGGTCGTGTTCATCCCCATATTTGCCCTTGGCGGCGGCAAACTGGCCAAGGTGTCGGGCAAGCATTATTCCGGGCAACAAGCGGCGCTGGGGGCCATCAACGGCTATATTGAAGAAACCGTCTCCGGGCAGAAGGTCATCAAGGTGTTTAACCATGAGGATGTCTGCGGCGAGGAATTCCACACCCTTAATGGCGACCTGCGCCAGAAGCAGCTGAAGGCGCAGTTCTTCGGCGGCATCATGGGTCCTGTCATGGGCAACTTGTCTCAGGTCAGCTACGCCATTACGGTGGGTGTGGGCGGTGTTCTGATGTGCACGACCGGCTTCGGCCCGGGAGATTTGACCGTGTTTGCCAACTATGCCCGTCAGTTCTCCATGCCCATCAACATGATCAGCCAGCAGATGAGCACGGTTTTTGCGGCGCTGGCAGGTGCAGAGAGGATCTTTACGGTCATGGATATGCCCCCCGAAGAGCCGGATGCCCCCGATGCGGTGGATATGCCCGATATGCGCGGAGATGTGGAGATCGATCATGTGACCTTCGGGTATCGGCCAGACAAGACCGTCCTCAAAGATATTTCTCTGTATGCGCATCCCGGTCAGAAGATCGCCTTTGTCGGCTCCACCGGCGCAGGCAAGACCACGGTGACCAACCTCATCAACCGTTTTTATGATGTAGAGCAGGGAAGTATCCGCATCGATGGGGTGGATGTGCAGCACATCAGGCGCGAGTGCCTTCGGTCAAAGATCGCCATGGTCTTGCAGGACACACATCTGTTCACGGGTACCGTACGCGAGAACATCCGCTATGGGCGGCTGGATGCAACGGATGAAGAGGTGGAGCAGGCAGCAAGAACGGCCAGCGCGCACAGCTTCATCATGCGGCTGGAAAAAGGGTATGACACCATGATCGAAGGCGACGGTGCCAACCTGTCGCAGGGGCAGCGCCAGTTGCTCAACATTGCCAGAGCCGCCATCAGCCGTGCGCCCATTCTGGTGCTGGACGAAGCCACCAGTTCGGTCGACACGCGCACAGAACGACACATTGAGCACGGCATGGACCGCCTGATGAAAAACAGAACGACCTTTGTGATCGCACACCGGCTGTCCACCGTTAGAAATGCCGATGCCATCATGGTGCTTGAAAACGGCGTCATCATCGAGCGCGGCACCCACGACCAACTGCTTGAAATGAAGGGGCGCTATTACGAGCTGTATACCGGCAAAAAAGAGCTTGACTGACCGGGCACGCCCCATTTTGCAAATGCACAAATCAAAAAGCCGCTTGCACAGCATTGTGCAGGCGGTTTTTCTTCGGTGAAAATGTCATCCCGGATGGTCATACGAATTTGTGCCATCACAATGAAAGGGCATGAACGGTGCGGATGGTCCGAAGAGAAGAAGATCGCATAGCAGGGAAGGAAAAACAAAAGGGATCCCCCGAAAACGGTGGATCCCTCGGTGAGGTGAAATGTGGCGGCGTCAGTCGATGGAACCGACGATGTAGGGAGCCATCTCAGCGCGCTCTTCATCCAGGCGGGCCTGCTCTTCGGAGGCCTCTTTGGCGGCGGCTTCACGCTCGGCGGCCTTTGCGACTTCTGCCTGTTTTCTGGCTTCCTCTTCAAGCAAGGCACGGATCGACAGCGAAAGCTTTCTGTTTTCGTAGTCGATGTCGGTGATCTTGACTTTGACCTCTTCGCCCATGGTCAGCTTGTCTTCCGGCTTTGCGATCTTCTCCATGGCAATGCGGGAGATGTGGATCAATCCTTCAACACCGGGATAAACCTCTGCAAAAGCACCGAAGGGCAGCATGGATGTGATCTTGGCATCCACCACATCGCCGACCTTGTGGTCTTTGATGTAGATGGACCATGTGTCCATTTCCTCGGTTTTGTAGCCAAGGGAAATGCGCTTCTTGTCAAAGTCCAGTTCTTTGATGTACACATCAATTTCATCCCCCACAGAAACGACCTGAGACGGATGCTTGATGTGCTTCCAGGACAACTCGGAGTTATGCACCATACCGTCCACACCGCCGATGTCGACGAATGCGCCGTAGGTGGTGAGGTTCTTCACGCGGCCTTTGTAGTGCCGGCCGACCTCAAGGTTGGCCCATGCGGCTTCTTGCTCTGCTTTTCTGACCTCATTTCTGGCCAGACGGATGGACGCCAGGGCGCGCTTGCGATGCTCGTCGATGTCGATGAGCTTCACCTTCTGGGTGGTGCCCACAAGGGAATCGAGCTGTGCATCGCGCGGCAGACCGGTGTGAGAGGCGGGGATAAAGGCCTTCTGATCGCCCAGGGTGATGATCACGCCGCCTTTGACAGCCGCGGCAATGGTGCCTTCCAGGATGGTGCCGGCCTCATACTCTTCCACCAGCTTGAACCAGTTCTGATCCTGGTCTACGCGCTTCTTGGAGAGGGTGGCCATGCCGTTGGTGTCATCCACGCGGATGACAAATGCCTTCACTTCGTCGCCCTTTTTGAACATAGCACGGAGACCGGCCGATGTGCAATCGTCGGCAATCTGCTCTGCCGGAATGAAGCCGGTGACTTTCGCGCCGAGATCAAGGTAGATCCCAACATCGGAAATCTCGGTGACGATTCCGGTTACAACTTCTCCTGTATGTAATGATTTGAGCGAACCGTCCAGCATTTCTTCAAAGCTGAGGGTTTCTTCTGCGTTGCTCATTTTTGTTTGTACCTCCATTATTATATCCACGGGTGTTGAGGCACCCGCAGTGATCGAGATGGTGCGCGCATCGGCCGGCAACGGGGGCAGGTCGTTCGGGTTTTCAATGCGGAATGTGTGCTTGCAAACGCGTGCGCAGATCCGGTAAAGCTGGGTGGTATTGGCACTGTTTTTGCCGCCGATGACGATCATACAGTCAGAATTTCGTGCCAATTCCTCGGCTTCGGACTGTCTTTTTTCCGTAACATTACATATTGTATCAAAAATAATTGCGTTTGTATATACTTTTTTGATAATT
>CAMGGT010000212.1 GCA_946055715.1 uncultured Clostridia bacterium
GAAGATCGGCCGGTAATTCCGGTTGCAGGGCTTTCCGCCATGCAGAAAAACGCACGAAAGAACAACTCTTTCGTGCGTTTTTCTTTTCGCTTTGAACGATGTGTACAACCCGCAGGGCAAAAACGATGAGTCTTTTCTGTCCGGCGGCTTGCCTTGCGGCAAAAGCAGGCAGTGGGGCTGTTGCGGCGCACAGCAGCCCCCAAAAAAAGTAACAGGGAAGAGGGAAGAAGTCATAAAGAGTTTGGCTTGTGGCAAAAAGCATCCTCCGCAGGGCGGCTTGACAGCCACCGCCCGCCGTGCTACAATGTGTCCGTGATCGGCCTCAAGACATCTGCTCCGGCAGTTTTTTGCCGCCCAGCAGATGAAAGTGCATATGCCGCACGCTTTGGCAACCGTCCTCACCCACATTGGTGATGACCCGATAGCCGTTGACAAGGCCGCAGGCGCGCGCCACCTTCGGCAGTGCCGCAAATACCTCCGCCGCAAGATGCGCCGTCTCTTCCGTCAGGCAGTCGGCAGAGTCAATATGCGTTTTGGGGATGACCAGCACATGTACAGGTGCCTGAGGATGAATGTCGCGGAAGGCATACACATACTCATCCTCATATACTTTTGCGGACGGAATTTCACCCGCGATGATCTTGCAGAACAGGCAATCCATTTTTCGTTTACCTCTTTTTTCGTTTTGTCGGCGCGGCGTGCGGCGGACATGTTGACGGCATCTCCGTTTGCCCCGCCTTACCCGACCATTGTAGCATATTTGCGGCCGGAATGCAACCCCGCAGAAAGGAAAAACAACATGCGCACTTCCTCTCCCCCGCTCCCGGATGCCGATCTGTGGCAGACGCTTGCCCGCCGCCCGCGGACGATCTTGCTCTATGGCATGGGAGACGGCGCAGACAAGGTCATCTCCCGCCTGCACGCCTGCGGGCTGGAGGCGGCGGATGTTTTTGCCGGGGAGGGTTTTGTGCGCGGTCAGTCCTTTCACGGCAGGCGGGTGCTTTCCCTCTCGGAGGCGGAGGAAAAATACGGGGATTTCACCGTGCTTGTCTCTTTTGCCACACGGCTTCCCGATGTGCTGAAAGCCATCGAGGCCGTGGCGCAACGCCACGAACTGTATGTGCCGGATCTGCCGGTATGCGGCGAGGGGGTCTTTGACCTTCCGCTGTGCTATGCCAATCGGGATAAAATGGCGGCCGCCCGCGCACTGTGGGCAGATGACCGTTCCCGCGCATTGTTTGATTCCCTGATCGCCGCCCGCTTGGGCGGCTCTATGCAGGAGCTGCTTCGGGTGTGCGACCCGACCGAGACATACTATTCTCTGCTTGGCGCACAGTCGTTTCGCGTGGCGGTGGATGCCGGCGCCTATACAGGAGACACGGTGGCCGCCCTGCTCTCTGCCGCTCCGTCGGTCGTGCAGGTATTCGCCCTTGAACCCGACCCCAAGACCTGCCGCCGTCTGACGGCTTATGCACAGGCGGAAAAGCGGGCGGAGGTGTGCGTGCATCCCGTTGCCGCCTGGCGGGAAGAAGCCCTTTTGCCCTTTGCCCGCAAGGCCAACCGGGGTGCGGGCGTCTCCGCGCGGACGGCAGACAGCGTTGTGCGCGGCGTCGCCATCGACCGCCTGACGGAGGGCGAGAAGGTGGACTTTCTCAAATTCGATGTGGAGGGGGCGGAGGCACAGGCACTGGAAGGCGCAAAAGAGACCATTGCCCGCTGTCGCCCTTCCATCCTTTTATCTGTGTATCATCGCGCACTTGACCTGTTTGAACTGCCGCTTGCCCTGGCGGCGCTTTGCCCGCACTATCGGTTCCTGTTGCGCCGCCCCCGCTGTATTCCCGCCTGGGAGACGGCCGTGCTGGCCGTCCCGGAAGAAAGGATATTGTCATGAAGCCCGAAATTCTGTCTCCTGCCGGCAACCCCGAAAAAGCAGAGGCCGCTCTGCGCTTCGGCGCCGATGCCCTGTATCTGGCCGGACGCGCATTCGGTATGCGCGCGGGAGCCGGTAATTTTACCGATGACGAAATGCAAAAGACGATCAAAGCCGCGCATGCTGCGGGGGCAAAGGTGTATGTCACCGTCAACACCATGCCCAGAGAATATGAGTTTGCCGCCCTGCGCACGTATCTGAAACGACTGGGAGAGATCGGCCCGGATGCCCTGATCGTCTCGGACCTGGGTGTGATGGCCGAGGCGGCCCGGCTGCTACCGGGCATGCCGCTGCATGTCTCCACGCAAGCCAGCTGCGTCAATGCCGCCTCCCTTGCTGTGTGGCAACAGCTGGGGGCGTGCCGGGTGGTGCTGGCGCGTGAACTGTCGCTTGACGAGATCATGGCCATCCGCCGTGCCGCCCCGCCGGAGCTGGAGCTGGAAGTGTTTGTCCACGGCTCCATGTGCGTTTCCTGGAGCGGCCGTTGTCTGCTCTCCAACTATCTGACAGGGCGGGACGGCAACCGCGGCGAATGCGCACAGCCCTGCCGCTGGAACTACACCGCGCACAACTGGGGTCTGGTGGAGGAAAAACGCCCCGACACGCTTCTGCCCATTGAGCAGGACGGCGGCGAGACCTTCATCATGTCTTCAAAGGATCTGTGCATGATCGAACACATGGACGAGCTTTGTGCGGCGGGCATTCAGTCCTTTAAGATCGAAGGCCGCATGAAAAGCGCCTACTATACAGCCGTTGTCACCAACGCCTACCGCATGGCGCGGGATGCCGCCCTGGCAGGGCAGGCATTTGACCCGCGGCTGAAGCGGGAGGTGGAAAGCGTCTCGCACCGCACCTACGGCACCGGCTATTTTTACAGCGACAGCCATCGGGAGGCCAATGTGAGCGAGCAGAGCGGATACATCCGAGAAAAGGCCTATCTGGCCACCGTTCTGTCCTATGACGGCGAAACCGGAGAGGCCCTGTGCATCCAACGCAACAAATACACGCTGGGGGAGGCGCTGGAGGTAGTCTCGCCCGGCTGTGTGGGGCGTCCGCTTGCCCCGTCGGCTCTGTTTGACGAGGCGCACATCCCCATCACCTCCGCGCCGCACCCGGGCATGAAGTTTTATATGCGGCTTGAC
>CAMGGT010000213.1 GCA_946055715.1 uncultured Clostridia bacterium
GTTTCCCGTTGTGATGTGTGTTTGCAATTATATAGCAGACAGGCATCATCAAGATTGAATCTTTCACCCATATCCCCCGGCGGAAAGCCGGGGGGTTTTGTGTTTTTTCGTCATTTTTTGTCTCTGCCGCTATGCCCAAACCACGACCAAACCGAGCCAACTGTCATCTTTCATTGCCCGGGACAGCGCTCATTGACGATGCGCTGCCCGCGTGATATACTTCTTTATGCTTCCTTTGTATTCTATTCTGAAAAAGACAGGAGATATTTTATGTGGAAACTGAAAAAACAATTGTCGATGCTGCTCGTTCTGACTTTGCTGTTGGGCGCAGTCTGCCTGCTTTCGGGATGCGTGGGCAAAGCCAGACCATACATCGGAGACTTTCATTCCGTATTTGTCGATTCGCAAACTGATGACAACACAATCAGTTTTACTCTGTCGATTCGAAAAGACCATACATTTGTTCTGTATAAAGATAACGGCTATAGAACGAGGGAGTATTCCGGATCATGGAAATCATACACCAACGAAAACCAAATGCAACTGTTGTGTCTGATTGAAGAGGGGTATTCGTGGAATTCCGAGCATCCCAACGCCTGGCACCCGTACTTTTCTCTCATTTTTCTGGATGACGGCACATTGATGGCGACCCCCGGCACAACAACATCGAAAACTTACGGTGTACAAACCGCATTTGGCTCTGGGTATTTAATGATTACATTAGTGCTGTTTGAAAAAGACTGACGAGCAAGCGGCCATCCTTTCCCCCGATGGATAAAAGGCCACTGCGCCCGAAAGTGAACTGCGAACGGAAAGCAAAAGGGGCTGTTGTAAGCGCATCTTCGCATTTGCGACAGCCCCTTTCCCTTTTGCAATTTGTGATAAAGAATCAGTGCCCATATTGGCCGGCTTCGGAGATTTTGCATTTGTTGGGGGCGACGTCCTCGACGCCCCACCCAGCAATACAAACAAAATCATGAGCGTATGCCCAGACAACATCACATACCGATCAATTCCGGCATGATGATATAAGTTGTTTCGTTGGTTGATATATTTCTCCGCATTTTTCCGCGTGGTAAACTCTGCGTTTTGCAGGGCGTCGATGTCGCCCCCTACGGAAAAGCCGGATGTTGCCGCCTGCTTTTCATGCATATACAACCGCCGGATTGCGTTTTTTATGGAAAGAACCCCCACAAAACGGTTGCGTTTTGTGGGGGTGTGTGTTAGAATACAGACGAAAAACCGACAAACCCGCCGAAAAAACGGCTTTGGGGAGGGGAAGGTATGTTTCAGGATTTTCTGAAAAACATGACAAGCATCGAAGACGAGTTCTTTGAGATCGACAAGCAGAATAACCTGGCCGATATCGTGCTGAACTTTGCAAAGCCAAGCGATATTTTTGACCTCAATTACGGCTCTAAACTGCCCGTGCTGAGCGACGATTTTCTGGACTGGATCAATTCTGCCTTTCGGATCATTCCGCAAAAATACAAGATCCGCCTGGAGGTCTGCTTTGAGGACATGGAGGGATATGATGCCGCCGAGCTGGAAGATATTTTTGCCAAAAACATGCTGCTGGAATACCGCAGTCAGGTCTCTGCCCGCAAGAAAGAAAAGCATCTTGCCTGGAGCTTGATCGGGGCCGGCACGCTGCTGTTGCTTGCCACCATCTTTCTGAGCGTGTTCCGCACCAATGACAGCATCTATCATGAGATCATCCTGTATGTGCTGGACATTGCCGCCACCGTCAGCTATTGGGAGGCCATGACCATCCTGATCGTGAAACGGAAAGAGGACTTCGGCAACCGCAAGGACCTGATCAGCCGCTTTGCGGCCATCTCCTTTCATGAGGCCGCGGCCTCCCTTGCACGTTGACTTCCCTGCCCGCAGTCATCGGGCAGGGTGACCCGGGGATAGCAGGTAAAAATAGTTGCTATGAAGAATGGCCGCGAGCATGATCTTTGCTGTATTATGCGGTCGAGCGAGATGCTCTTCCTTGCCGAAAAGGAGTTGATGACACCATGAACCGAGCCGCCAAAGCAGGCATTTTCTTTGCCGTTCTGGCCGCGGCGCTCTATGCCGTCAGCACCCCTCTGTCGAAGCTGTTGCTGGCGGATATGCCCGGCACGCTGATGGCGGGTTTTCTGTACATCGGTGCGGGGGTTGGCATGGGCGTGATGGCCGCCGTGCGCAAAGCAAAGCAGAAAGAGAGATCCGAGGTGCGGCTGACACGAACCGACCTGCCCTATACCGTAGCCATGATCGTGCTGGATATAGCCGCCCCATTTGCATGCTGATGGGGCTTCGGCTCACCACGGCGGCCACCGCCTCGCTGCTCGGCAACTTTGAGATCGTGGCAACGGCTCTGGTGGCCCTCCTTGCCTTCAAAGAGGGCATCAGCCCCCGCCTCTGGGGCGGGATCCTGCTTGTGAGGTCGCCTGCGCTCTGCTGTCGCTGGAGGATGTGTCAGGCCTGCGTTTTTCGTACGGTTCGCTGTTGATCTTACTCGCCTGCGTCTGCTGGGGCATCGAAAACAACTGCACAAGAATGATCTCGTCCAAAGACCCGATGCAGATCGTGGTGCTGAAAGGGATATTTTCGGGACTTGGCTCGGTCATCATCGGCCTGAGCATCGGCGAGCGCATCACCGAGGGCTGGGTCATACCCGCCGTCCTCGGTCTTGGATTTGTGGCGTATGGCCTCAGCATCTACTTCTATGTCTGTGCCCAGCGGCATCTGGGCGCGGCAAGAACAAGTGCCTATTATGCGGTCACCCCCTTTTTGGGGCGCGCTTTTGTCCTTTATCATCTTCGGCGAGGTGCCGCGCTACACCTATCTGATTGCCGCCGCGCTGATGATCGCGGGGGCGTGGCTGTGCGCAAGCAACAAGCCCCTGCTGAAAAGGAAGAAATCGAAAAAGAAATAACCCGCGCTACCGCGCGGCATGTCACCGCGCACCGCTTCACAGCACATCACCGCACGCATTGTGCCACGGAACACGGTCTCCCCTTCTTCCGCCGGGAAGCTAGGGAAGGATGCGGTGGGACGGCGGGAAGACGATGTGGGTGAG
>CAMGGT010000214.1 GCA_946055715.1 uncultured Clostridia bacterium
TTCAAACAGATTGAATGCAGATATTGCAGGCGGTATCCGCACGGCTGATGTAATTGACAGAAGTGTTGCAAGAATTCCTATGTATCAGGCGCTTGATACAATCAAAATTGATACAAGCAACAAAACCGTTCATGAAATTGTGGACGAGATAATGGCTCTTTGATCCTGACAAATCCCAATTGATCTTCCACAGGGCGCACTTACTCACCACCAGGCGGGGGGTATGCAAAAGGGGCTGTCGCAAATTGTTTTTACATTTGCGACAGCCCCTTTTATTTTTACATGAATATGAAATATAAACTTCAATCGGAAAAACAAGAAAATGAAAACTCCGGCGGTTATGCCCGGTAGACGACCTTTCCGCCCACAATGGTGGCCGCCACCTCAAAGTTGTCTGTGAGGAGGGTCACATCCGCGCGGCGGCCGACGGAAATACAGCCGCATTCCGACAGGATGCCCAAGTTCTGCGCGGGGTTGTAGGTGGCACAGGCGATGGCATCGGCAAAGGGGATGCCCGCCTTATGCACCAGATTGCGCACGGCCACATTCATTTTCAGCACGCTGCCGGCCAGTGTGCCGTCTGCAAGGCGGGCTTGCCCGTCCTTGACATACACTGTCTGCCCCCCAAGCTCCGAGACACCGTCTGGCAGACCCTTGGCGCGCATGGCGTCGGTGATGAGGGTGAATTTGTCGCGCGGTTTGTTCTTGTAGAGCAGGCGGATGACAGGTATGCTGACATGAATGGTGTCGCAGATCATTTCGCAGTTGACCTCATCCAGCAGCAGAGCCGCGCCCACTGCACCGGCTTCGCGGTGGTGCAGCGGCTTCTGGGCGTTGCAGGTATGGGTGATGTTGGAGGCACCGGCCGAGACGGCGCGCACGACCTCGTCATAGGTGGCACCGGTGTGGCCGATGGAGGCGACCACGCCCTGTTGTGCCAGGTGGGCAATGAGCGCTTCGCCCCCCGGCTGTTCGGGGGCGAGGGTCACCACGCGGATGCACCCGCCCGCCGCCTGCTGATAGCCGTCAAAGACCTCTACCGAGGGAGAGACGACATATTCTTTGGGTTGCGCCCCCGCCTGCGCGGCGGCGATGAACGGCCCCTCCAGATGCACCCCCAGCAGGCGCGCGCCGGGGCAGGAACCTGCCGCCCGCACGTCCTTTGCGGCGCACAGCGCCCGGGTGATGTTCTCGGGGCTTTGGGTCATGGTGGTGGCCAAAAAGCCGGTAGTGCCCTCCCGTGCCAGGTAAGCCGAGATGGTGTGCAGTGCCTCGGGGGTCCCGTCCATGGCGTCGGCGCCGCCCGCACCGTGGATGTGCTGGTCGATAAAGCCGGGGACGAGAATGCCCGCGGCGGGGAACAGTTCTTCGATCTCGTCGGGGTCGCCGCCGATGCAGGCGATCCTGTCTCCCTCAAAGCCGATGGATGTCTCAATAATCCCGCGGTGGCGCAAAAACACGCGGGCAGATTTGAAGCCCTTATACATTGTTTTGCCTCACTTTCTCGTTGCGGCGAGAGAAGCGGCGGCAATGCTCTGACCCACACGGCGGGTCTTTTCGTCGGGCATGCCGATGTCAAAGCGGCACTCGGGGAATTCTGCCGCCAGCACTTCGCGCGCCTTTTCCATGATGAGGCCGCCGCCCTTGCCGCTGGTCACACGGCCCAGCAGCAACACATGGCCGATGTCATAGAACAGGGCATAGTAGGCCAGGGCATAGCCGAGGTAAATGCCGATGTCTTCATAGATGGTGCGGGCAAACGGGTCGCCCTCTGCCATCATCTTCTGAATGACCTTCAGCTTTTCTGCGGGGCTGAGATTCTCTTCAAACCGGAAGCCGCCTGCCTCTGCCAACTTGATGACGCTGTCTTGCGAGAAGTATTTGCATCCGCATCCATAGTCGCCGCTCCATTCGTCCACGGCGGCATCGGGGTTGAAGTCAATGGGGGCAAAGGCCAACTCCGAAAGCCAGCCGTTCAGCCCGCCCTTGTCGTTGATGTAACCCACGGCTTCGCTTGTGCCCATGGCAATGCCCAGCACCCGGTTGTCGCCAAGGCCGATGGCACCCGCAAGGGCGGTCACATCGCCGTCGTTGGCCACTTCCAGCGGGATGTCGGGGCCGATCTCACGCGCGACATCTATGTAGATATTCTTGACTTTGGACTCATAGAGTTCATCCGGCACCTTGATAAACAAAGACGAGACCATCACGCGGTTGTTCACAAAGTCGCCCGCGCTGGACACGCCGATGGCATCCACACGGGGCATTTTGGAGGCGGCGGTCTTCATCGCGTCCAGAATGCCGGCATAGTGATAGTCGGGGTCGGACTGCAGTTTGGGGAACCACACGACCTCTTCGCTGAAAATGACCTCGCCGTCCACCACGGCGCTGACCTTGCGGTCGCTTCCGCCGGCGTCAAAGCCGATGCGGCAGCCGTCAAGATGCCCGCCCACCGAGAGGGAGCAGGGCTTGAAGGCGGGCACCTCTTCCGGGGCGCACAGCACCACTTCAAAGGGGCGCTCATACATTTTCTGCATGAAGTCTGTGTCAAAGGCGCGGGTGCCCGTCATGGTGTAGGCGGCTTTGATGTGGGCATAGACGGCCTCGTCTCCGCCGACATACACCTTATAGCCGCCCACCAGCCACAGCAGGGTCTTGACGATGCGCTCCGCCAGGCGGCAGTTTTCGTCTGCCTTTTCGGGCGCGGCATAAATGGGGTACTCAAAGCGATAGTTATAGCCGTTGTTGCGCTCCACGCACAGCACCAGCGGTTTGTGGTCGGTGGCCAACACATCCTTCTTGTACTCTTTGAACACAACGGAAAGGGGACGGAACGCGGGGTCAAATGTAGGTGTGAATTTCATGACATCCTCCCTGTGATGCCGTTGTGCCGCAATCGTGCGCAGTACAACGGTCATATTTTTCTTCATTTTACATTATAGCAAAAGCCCGTCCGGTTTTCAACCGTCTTTTTGTGTTCTTTCATTTCTTTTTTACAATATTTTGCAAAGTATATTGACAGGCGAGGTATTATGTGTTACAATAGGCACAAAATCAGCCG
>CAMGGT010000215.1 GCA_946055715.1 uncultured Clostridia bacterium
GAGGCCTTCCAAATCACCAATGATGAGAGCCTGACCTGGAACCAGATCTATCAGACCATCGCCCGGGTGCTGGGCGTTGAATTGAAAGCCGTTCACGTGAGCTCCGAATTCCTGGCCGCCACCGGCAAAAAGCTGACGGCCTCCGCCGAAAAATAAAGAGCGCAAAAACCGGTCTGCACCCGCCGCGGCGCGGGGCGAACAAATGACGGCATCCGCCGCAAAACCACCCGAAAACGGCAATACCCCCCTTGTCGGCGGGCAAAAAGCCGACCGGGGTGCCCTGCAAATCCCCCTTGTGCGGGAAAGAGGACCCGCATTTCTGCTTTTACCGATACATGAACTTACATTATACGTCGATACGCATCCTGCAAATCGACCGGAAAGAGAGGCAAACCCACATGACGGCACTGTCTGCGCTTGTCAGGCGCAACACCAAACTGTATTTCAAAGACAAAGGCATGTTCTTTTCTTCGCTGATCACCCCCATTATTCTTCTGGTGCTGTACAGCACCTTTCTGTACAATATTTATGAAGACAGCTTCCGCTCGGCGCTGGCGGCGGCGGGGGCTACGGCGCCCGACGCGCTCATCCGCGGATGTGTGGGAGGCGAGCTGGTCTCCTCTCTGCTGGCGGTCAGTTGTGTGACGGTGGCCTTCTGCTCCAACCTCCTGATGATCCAGGACAAGGTCAGCGGCGCGCGGCGGGATATGACCGTCTCTCCCGTCAGGCACGGCACCCTGGCCATGGGTTACTATCTGTCTTCCCTTTGCTCCACCCTCATTGTCTGCGGCGTGGCCACTGCTGTTTGCCTTGTCTATCTGGCCTTTACGGGCTGGTACCTCACGGTGGGGGATGTGTTGCTGCTGCTCTTGGATGTGTTTTTGCTGGTCATGTTCGGCACCGCCCTTTCTTCCTGCGTGAACTTTTTTCTGTCCACCAACGGGCAGGCCTCTGCGGTGGGCACGGTCATCAGCGCGGGCTATGGCTTCGTGTGCGGGGCGTATATGCCCATCTCCAATTTCTCCGAGGGACTGCGGAATGTGCTTTCCTTTTTGCCGGGTACATACGGCACCTCGCTATTGCGCAACCACGCGCTGCGCGGCGTGTTTGCCGAAATGAGTGAACAGGGCTTCCCCGCCGAGGTGGTGGAGGGCATCCGCGACAGCGTGGACTGCAACCTGTATTTCTTCTCGCACAAGGTGCAGACGGGCACCATGTATCTCATCCTGGTGGGCGGTGTGGTGCTGTCCGTTTGCGTGTATGTGGGCATGAACATCCTCTCCCGCAAAAGAAAGGCAAAATGATCCCGTAAGCGGGAAAAAGCGCATCACCCCCGCCCGCAACTACGGGAAAAACCATTTTTGTGCGGCAAGGTATCCCGCCGCGACGCAAGCGGACCCTCCCGCCCGCATGACAATTTATCATTTTATTTATTTTGACAACAAGAAAAACGGAGAGAAAGCATGAGATCGCGATATCTGCCCGCAAGGCGCGCACTGATCTTCTGGACATTGTTCATCGGCCTTGGCGCCGTGGCGGGCGCCGTTGGCATGCTGGCAGACCCCAGCGGCCATGCCATGGGCATGGACGCCATGCTGCCTTACTTTCAAAAAATGCCGCTGGCAGATCTGTTGTATAAAGACTTCGTCTTCCCGGGCATCGCATTGCTTCTGGTCAACGGCATCCCCAACCTCTGCGCCGCCGCACTGCTTTGGGCAAAGAAGCCGTCGGGGGTGGTATTGGGCGGCATTTTCGGCGTGACCCTGATGATGTGGATCGGCATTCAGTTTTATCTGTTTCCGTTCAATTTCATGTCCACCGCCTACTTTGTGTTCGGGTTTTTGCAGGCCGTCACGGGCTATATGGCCTGGGTGTTTTTGCGGCAGGAGCGGTTCTCCGTCCCGGCAGAAACCGACCCGCGCATCGGCACAGACCCCACCCGCCTGGTCGTATACTTTTCGCGCATGGGCTACACCAAACGGGTCGCGCTGGAAGAGGCCGCCCGCACAGGGGCCTGCGTGTATGAGATCAGGTCCACCGAGCGCACGCAAGGCACGGCGGGCTTCTGGTGGTGCGGGCGGTATGGCATGCACCGTTGGGATATGCCCATAGAAACAGACATGCCGGACCTTTCTGCTTTCCGCCATGTGACCGTCTGCTCTCCCATCTGGGTGTTTCATCTGGCAGCCCCCGTGCGCAGCTTCTGCCGGCAGGCGGCAGGGCAGATCAAAGAAGCAGACTATATCCTGCTGCACCATCAGAAAAACGACTACCGCAATGCCGCCGAGGAAATGGACCGCTTACTCGGCCTGTGTGACAGCCCGGCCGTCAGCATTTGCTGTCGGGAGGGCAGGTATCTCCGCAGGCAGAGAATTGAAAGAAAGGCATAAAAGAAATGACTTTCAATACATATCCGCACAAGCAAAAAGCCGCTGTCACCGCATTTTTCCTTAGTCTGTTGCTCCTGTTTCTGTGCGCCTGCGAGTCGGGCAACGGCAACTATCAGAAAAACCTCACGGTCAACTGCGTCTCAAACCAGACCGCCACGGGTTTTTCTTCCCGCTATGACCTGTTTTCGGGCGAGAGGGCGTATACGGTAAAGGTGGCGGAGAGCGAGACGCTGGCCGTACGGGTCGGCATCCAAACAGACGCCGGCACACTTGACATGACCATCGGCCAAAGCGGGCAGGAGCCGGTCTATTCCGGCCACGGGATGGAAAGCGGAAGCTTCACGGTCTACCTGCGGGCAAGCGGCACCTACCGCGTCCTCGTCCGTGCCGAGCGGCATCGTGGCGGCTATGAGGTGGCGTGGGAGTAAGGTGCAACCGCCCACGGCAGTTGCACAATGAAATTCGCCTTCGGCGAGTGAAATTTGCCGCTGTCGGCAAATGAAATACCTGCGGTGTGAAATTTCGCCTGACGGCGAAGTGAAAGAATGTTTTGGGATGGGATAAGCTGATATTTTGGGAGAACGGTAGGGCGGGGGCTTGCTCCCGCCGCAAAAATAGAGAAACAAGCATCATTTTTGCTTCGGTTTTGTTG